>JACRMB010000001.1 GCA_016235065.1 Actinomycetota bacterium
AGATGGCTGACCTCGAGCGAATGTGCAAGAACATTCTGACCGTAGCTTGTGCGATATTTGAGACGTCCCAGCAGCTTGACCAGGTTCTCCGGGACCCCATGGATATTGGCTTCCAGGGTGGCCTGCTCGCCGGCTTCGAGGATTGCCTTCTCGACTTCCGCCTTTGCCTGCTTGTAAGTATCCTCGATGCGGGCTGGATGGATACGGCCGTCAGACAGCAGCTTGGTCAGGGTCAGGCGGGCGATCTCGCGCTTGACGCCATCGAATCCGCTGAGCACGACAGCTTCGGGAGTGTCATCGATGATGACATCGATACCGCTTATATTCTCCAGGGCGCGGATATTGCGGCCTTCGCGCCCGATTATCCTTCCCTTCATCTCATCTGAAGGTAGAGGGACTACCGACACCGTCGTCTCCGCTGCATGGTTTGCGGCGGTTCTCTGGATGCTCAGCGAGAGTATATTCCTGGCCCGGCGGTCTGACTCACGCCGCGTCTCTTCCTCTACACTGCGGATGATCTTGGCCATGTCATGCCTTGCTTCTTCCTCCACCTGCTTGAGCAACAGGTCTTTGGCCTGGGTGCTTGTCAGGCCTGAAACCCGTTCCAGCTGACGCTTCTGCTCCTCTAGTGACTTCTGCAGTTCTTCGCTCAGTTTTTTACTGTTGGCTTCGCGATCGTCGATTGACTGCTCACGGCGCTGATTATCCTTCTCGCGCTCGGCTACGCCCTTTTCCTTATCCTCAAGCCGCTGTTCGGCCTTCAGCACCTCGCCCCGCCGCTCCTTCAACTCTGCTTCTGCGATTTCGCGCAATTTCTGAGCTTCTTCACGCGCCTCTACCTGGGCAGCCCGCTTCATGGTCTCAATTTCTCTTGCTGCGTCAGCACGCAGCCTGTCTGCTTCGCTCCCGGCCGATGAGATGCTGGCATCCGTCATCATTTTTCTGAGATAGAAACCTGCTGCGAGAGCGATGATTGCGACTACTACCGCGATCAAAGCTGTGATAACTGGTGACATTTCCTACTCCGATCTCTTCATAACCCGGGTCCGGCACCAGCGCAAACAGGCTCCGGTAAACCCGCCGTCTCGTTGTGGCATCCACCCTGAAAATGCGAAAAGCCGAGCATCTGCTCGGCTCATTGGTTCCTTGTAAGACTCATCCCGGCCACCCAAATCAAGGGGCCTTCCGGATGCGGGTTAATATTTATAGTGAAAAAATAGTAATTTCTGTTTCACTAAGCCCGTTGGCTTGTGCTGTTTGCCAATGTCTGAATAACTAAGAAACCGAAGTAAATCGATAACGATTGTGAGCAGATGGTTGTCGAACGATTCATTCTAACGCCGCCAGGATAGCGGTGTCAATAAATCAGGGGGCACAGCCCAGCTGAAATGAGGCTGGGCGGCGATGCTGTTTGTATGGTTTCTGGATAAAGCGGGGCGCGGCTTCGCCGCGCCCCGCAAAGTCAGAGCTGGAACTTGCTTAAACCTCTGCTTTTGCAGAGTCTTTTACAGCCTCGTCGGTCATTTCCTCGATATTCTGGGGAACCGCGATGCCTACCGCCTGCAGCACTTCTCCCAGGATGGCGTCGCCGAGCGCGGGATGCTCCTTGAGGTATGCCTTGACGTTGTTACGGCCCTGCCCCAGGCGCTCGTCGCCATATGAGAAATAGGCGCCGCTCTTGTCGACTATTCCATGGGCCACGCCCATGTCGAGGATATTGCCCTCACGGGAGATGCCTTCGCCGTACATCACGTCGAACTCCGCCTGGCGGAACGGTGGTGCCATCTTGTTCTTGACCACCTTGGCCCGCACGCGGTTGCCGATAGCCTGGGTGCCTTCCTTGAGCGTCTCGATACGCCGCAGGTCCAGCCTTACCGAGGCATAGAACTTGAGCGCCTTGCCTCCGGGAGTGACCTCGGGGCTGCCGAACATCACGCCTATCTTCTCCCGCAACTGATTGGTGAAGAGGGCGACGGTACCGGTTTTGTTGAGAGTTCCTGCGAGTTTACGCAGAGCCTGCGACATCAGACGCGCCTGGAGGCCGACGTGCGAATCCCCCATCTCACCCTCGATCTCAGCCTTAGGTGTCAGGGCGGCCACCGAGTCGATCGCGACGATGTCGAGAGCGCCGCTGCGAATCAGCATCTCGGCTATCTCCAGCGCCTGCTCGCCGTAATCGGGCTGTGATACAAGCAGATCGTCTACGTTGACGCCGATCTGACGGGCATATGCAGGGTCCATGGCATGCTCGGCATCGATGAATGCGCAGATGCCGCCGCGCTTCTGGGCCTCGGCTATTATGTGATATACCATGGTCGTCTTGCCGGACGCCTCCGGGCCGTAGATCTCGATGACCCGGCCTCTCGGAACACCGCCGACGCCGAGGGCGATATCCAGCGCCAGTGATCCCGTGGGTATCACTCCCACCTGCACTCCGGCGCAGTCGTCACCCATACGCATGATGGATCCCTTGCCGAACTGCCGTTCGATCTGGCCCACTGCCGCTTCCAACGCTTTATCTTTCTCCACTTCTGCCTCCTGTTAAGTCAGTTGGACCGTTTTCAGAGCCTCATGCAAGGCCCCGCTTGCCTTCAGGATGCTATTATACAAGGTGACTCGGACGGCTGTAAATTTTACCGGTTCGGGGTGGATCTCCGACAGGTCCATTTGGCTGCGGCCACGAGCCCGGGCCACGGTCACATGGGGAAGGAATCCTCTTTTTTCCGGCTTGTACAACCCCTTGGCGACGAGTCCTGCCGCCAGTTCACCGTGGAGAGCCACCAGACGCCCTGAGGGCTCCGTACACTCAACCGCGATGACCCTGGGGCTTCTGCCATGGGGTAATCCGATGAGACGCTCAGCCGTCATCTCGAATGACCGGAGCGATTCCAGTTCATCCAGCTGCACCGCGGCCAGATCACGCTCTTTCTCATCCTTCTGCCCCAGGAACGCCAGGGTTATATGAAGCTGGTCCGAAGGTGTCAGCCTCAAGGTATGATCTGAGGCAAGATGATCCTGCTGCCAGCCCACAAGGCTGAGAACAGCGTCCGCCGGAATCTCTACCGCGACGAACAACCGCCAGGACGGCCGTTGCCGCTGGCCTCCGGCGCCCCTGCCGGGCAGGCTACGGCCTTCGGCATAACGCTCGCCCCTGCCCTGCCGCCGTGAGGGCCTGGCCGGATAATCCCTAGCCATCGCGCGGCAATCCCAGACTGATTCTCAGAGCTTCATCAACTGCGGCCATCGTCTCCGCAGACAGAGTCCCCAGTATTTCGCCGAGGCTGTACTTCTCGATCGTCATGAGCTGATTGAGGCAGACGGCCCCCAGCCCGGGCGCAGATCCGCGGGGAATTTCTACCATAACCGGAAATTCGCGGCCGGAAGTGTCGGCCGTGACGCAGGCGACGATCACCGAGTCACCATACCGGTTGCCAATATCATTCTGTATGACCAGGACTGGCCGCGAGACCTTTCCTGCCACTCCGGCACAATCACGCAAGCTCGCCGAGTAGACCTGACCCCTGCGAATATCGCCATCAGCGTCCGTTACCATTTCACCAGGATCTTTATGATGCTCCCTCCCAGGAGATCTTTCAGCGCTATCACCGGGGCCAACTCTCAGGCCAGCATCCTCCTTCGCCGGAAGATCCTCCGGCAGAACCACCAGCCATCTGTCGATAACCCTCGGCCAGCAGCTTCTCTTCCTCGTCGGTAAAATAAGCGGCTACAGCCTCACACACCATGTCGCTCCGGGTACGGCCCAGCTCGGCAGCCCTGCGATCGAGCTCAGCCAGCATATTCTCTGGGATGGTTATCGATGTACGTGCTTTTTTCCTTGCCAAGACGCTTCCTGTCATACGTTTTGTATTACTTCGCGTATGATATATCCCGAAACTTACTGTGTCAAGACATGCAAAAGGGGCGCTGCCACGGCGCCCCTCCTGTTTACTTTATATGGCTTCCCGGCCATTAGGACGTATTGGTGAGCAGCTCCCTGACGGCCCTGAGCAGCTCCGGCATGACATATGGCTTCTGGAGGAAGCGATATCCCCTGGACTGCACCACGCTCCAGTCAACAGCAGTATCCGCATAGCCGCTCGAAAGCAGGACGGCGAGTTCCGGCTTGTGCGATTTCAGATTCTCCACAAGCGTTAGCCCATTCTCTCCCGGCAGTACGATATCGCTGAGGACCAGCTGGAAATCTCCTTTTTCGCTGGCGAATCTGGCGAAAGCTTCAGCCGCGTCATGAGCGCCGATAACCTCGTAACCGCTCTCACGCAACATCTTCTCCGTTATATGCCGGACTGCATCGTCATCTTCGACCAGAAGGATCCGCTCGCCAAGGCTGCTGTAATCATCGGTGCCGGAATCGAATGTTTCCTCAGCCGTCTCCTCGATCGCGGACGCCGGCAGGAAGATAGTAAAAGTGGTGCCCATCCCGGGGATGCTGTCCACGTCTATCCAGCCGTCATGATGCATGATGATGCCGTATACTGCTGAAAGTCCAAGCCCCTCAGTCTTCCCGCCCTTTGCCGCGTAAAAAGGCTCGAAGACATGTGCCAGCGTCAGGCTGTCCATGCCCTGGCCGGAATCGCTTACCGAAAGAGTCACGAATTCGCCCGCCCTTGCTTCCGGGTGATCGCTCATGTATTCGGGACCTACAACACCATTGCAGGTTGTGATGGTTATCTCCCCGCCGTCCTGTATGTAAGAGCCAGAGTTCAGAGCGAGATTGACAATAGCCTGGCTCAGAGTACCCATATCGCCATGGACCATCTTCAGATCATCCGAGAGGCTTTCGACCAGGGTGACATTGTCGCCTATAAGCCGCTTGATCATGCCCTCTACTCCCCTGACCGTCTTATTCAGGTTCACGGGCCGCATGTTCACGGGCTGATGACGGCTGAAAAGCAGAAGCTGGCTTGTCAGATCAGCAGCACTTTCACTGGCGGCTCTCGCTTCCCGCAGATTATTCACAAGAACTGAATCTTCAGCATGCTCGTTGATCGCCAGATCGATGTATCCCTGGATAGTGGTGAGATAGTTGTTGTAGTCGTGGGCTATGCCACCGGCCAGCCTGCCGACACTGTCCATCTTCTGTGACTGCAGGAGCTGCTGCTCCATGTGCTTCTGTTCGGTGATGTCATGGATGGTCCCGTGAAATGCGGTGACACCGCCATTCTCATCCTTGACCACCTCGGCAGTCACAGTCACTATAACCTCGGTTCCATCCTTTCTGCGCATTATTATCTCCTGGTCCTTGAGGAAACCAGACTCCTCTAAAGCCCGACGCTGCGTCTCACGATCTTCCTCACGGGGATAAAGATCACTGGTCTTGATGTGGAGCATCTCCTCCCGGGAATTGAAGCCGAAAAGCTTAACGCCCGCTGGATTGATATCTGTGAAGAATCCCGCTGGTGTTGAGATAAAGATCACATCTTTTGACTTCTCGAACAGATCGCGGTATTTCTTCTCACTCTCATTTGATGCGATCTCGATACGCCTGAGTTTACTAACGGTCTTTTCCAGACGTCTGGCATATAGCGCCATGGCGCCGAACAGGACGGCCGCAATAAGCGCCGTTATGCCGCCCACGATAATGTGCTCTTCGTCGAAATATTCGATGTCCGGATGGGTCACAGCGTCAACGAGCGCCCCAAGGTTTCCCATCAGGACGACCACGAATATGAAGATCACGACGCGGATCAAGATCCTGCTTTTTTCTGCTGCCGGCCCTTTGGTGTCGGCTTTCATATCCATGGAAACCTCAGCCTTTCTTTGACTTATCAGACTATTGCCGGTATTAGTTGTGTCAATACGCGGGGACATGCCTGGCTGATCCAACGTGGGGTTTGCCTCCCCCGGCTCTCAAACTGCCAGCCTTATACCCTTTTCTTGCAGAATAAAGGCCTTTTTGCAGTATTTTTTTCGGTAGAAGCGAGATTTAACTGTAATCAGTCACTGGCCAGCCTGGCTGCGATGCCAGCACGTGCCGCCCCTGGAACCGGACACCAAAAATAAGATCACATGTAGACCGTAGTGTCCTTGGCCGCCCGGACTTTCATCACCTCTCCGGCGAGAAAATCAATTTCGTCGTCCGACTTCTGGATGCGTCCGGCGGCTTCCCGCGCCTGTCGCAACTGAGCCTTTTCCGGAATGATCTCGCTCAGCAGGCGGCAGTCGCTGGCAAGCGCGACAAGGGCGGCGGTCCGCCGATCGGGTGGTACGGCGAGAGTAAGCGCCTGCCTGAGGCGTTCCTCGACCTGGCGGCGCGCTTCCTGGTCCATGATCCTGTAGCGCGGCGAGGATATGATGCCCAGGGTCTTGTGTTCTTTTTTATAGACGATCCCCTGTGAAGCCAGCCGGGCCAGGAAACGGCTTCCCTTGCCGGACCAGTCGATGGTCGGGGAGTCTTTGGCGACAGTCACCGGCCCCAGCTTGTCTATCCAGTAGTAGGGACCCTTGACCTTGCTATGAGTCCGGATCCGGACAAGGGCGTCGTCCAGGATCTCATCTCCCGTTGGCGATGGATCGATGACTGTCAGTTTTCCGTGAGGGATATGGAGCACCAGGAACTTTTTGACCGGCCTCTCGACTTTCAGCCTGCCTGCCATGACCAGCTCCATGATAATGGCGGCAGTCAGGGCATAAGTGATCGTCTCTTTGGTCGATGAGGATCGACCGACGGTTCCCTCTTCATCGATGGCCAGCAGAATGAGCTCTTCAGGCAGGGTGAGCATCTCTCTCCTGTTCTTGCCGGCAGAATGACCTGTTCAGCCTTGCGCCGTCTCTTCCAGCAGGTATCTGTGGAGCATGTGCAGCGCCGCTATCACCGCGGCGCGCCTCACGTCTTCGCGGCTACCCGGGAAGTCGAACCTGCGCGTCGACCCGGATGATCCAGCCGCAATGCCTATATATACCAGGCCGACCGGTTTTTCAGGCGTCCCTCCCCCGGGCCCAGCGATACCGGTGATGCCTATTCCATAATCGGCCCCGCATGCTTCCATCACCCCCGCGGCCAGCTGGCCGGCGACGGCTTCCGATACGGCGCCCTCGCTGTCCAGGGTATCCCGACTCACATCGAGGACAGCAGTCTTGACCTCGTTGGCGTAGGCGACGACGCCGCCGAGGAAGAATCCGGAGGCGCCACTGATGCTGGTCAGAGTCTCCCCCAGCATGCCGCCGGTGCATGATTCTGCCACCGCCAGCATCCTGCCACGCCTTAGCAGTTCGGCGCCGACTATCTCTTCTATATTCTCTCCGCTGGAATATACTTCCTTGCCGAAGCGCTCCCTGAGGGAGGCAAAGAGGCCATTGACCCGGCTGGCGGCGTCTGGATGAAACACGGCTTCCAGTACTACTTCCTGGTAGCGGGCACAGATGCTGATATCGATGCCTGAACGGTCTTCCCCGAGAAACGACTCCACCGCCGTCGATACAGCCGGTTCCCCCGGTCCGTAGAAACACAGGGCAAGCCTGCCGGTGGCAGTTGCGGCGCCGATGGCGGCAGCGGTTTCAGAAGCGGTCAGGGCAGCGTCCCACATCTCTTTTAATTCGCGGGGGACACCCGGCAGACAGACGATAGGGATATTACCAGCCATGACTATGAATCCTGGGGCCGTGCCCGCGGGCGCGAGCGGACGAGCCCCGGCAGGCAGCTCCGCCTGCTTGTACTGGTGCGGAGCCAGATCCGCGGGATCCCGCTTCACGGCCTCAGCCACCATCTCTTCGGCTTCCGGGTCGATCGCGATCTCAAGTTCGAGAGTCCGGGCGATCGCCCGGGCGGTGATGTCATCGAGGGTCGGCCCCAGACCGCCAGAAACGATCACGAGCGCTACCTCTCGTTCCAGGGCGTAAGCCAGCCCCTTGCTGATGGCGGCGTCATCGTCGGGAACCGTCAGCGCCAGAGCTACCCTCAGCCCCAGTGCCTCGAGCCTTGAGGCGATAAAGCTCGTGTTGGTGTCGAGTATACGCCCGTCGGTGAGTTCGGTTCCTATTGTGAGTATCGCTGCTCGCATGGACTCCCGATCCTGGTTATCTCAATCAGGTGCTCTTACCCATTCTCTGGCCTTAACAAAATAGTCGATGCCGGAGACTATGGTCAGCACCGCAGCGATGTTGATCAGATACCAGCTCAGGGGCTCGCCAAGGATGAAGCCGAACTCCGGAAGTATCAGGGCAACGACTGCGACGATCTGGCTGAAAGTCTTTGCTTTGCCCAGCGGGCTGGCGGGAATGACCACCCGGTCGGCTGCCGCTACAAGCCTAAGGCCCGAGACCGCGAACTCGCGGGCGATGATTACCATGGCGATCCAGGCTGAGATCCGGTCGAGGGATACCAGCGAGACCAGGGCGGCAGTTATCAGCAGTTTATCGGCGAGGGGATCGAGAAACTGGCCCAGCACGGTCACTGCGTTGCGGGAGCGGGCAAAGTAACCGTCGAGGGTATCGGTAAGCGCTGCGATCACGAATACGGTCACGGCAAGTGCGGCGCTGACGTTAGCCGGGATTACTTCAAGCCCCAGCAGGAAGACCATGAAGACGGGTATCAGAAGGATGCGGAATATTGTCAGGCCGTTAGCCAGATTGACGGGGATTCGCACCGTGCCAGCCCCCTCTGCGCCTATACCTGGGCGGTCATGCCGCTGGCGGTGATCAAATATACTTCGCCAACATTCTCAGTCAGTTTCTGCGGCTGGCCGTTCACGCTCACGGAAAGCCCGTCAGGGCTGCCGACCTTGAGCCAGAGCTTTGCCTGGTTCTCCAGGTCTTTCTGTTCCAGGGTCTTGCTCTCACCGGCAGCCAGGGTGCCACCCCAGACCACATCGCCGTCGGCGCTGGTCTTGTGGATCTCGATCCAGTTATCTGAACTGGTCGCCGCCATGCTGATGCTCTGCAGGACCGCTGGCTGGGTCTGGGTCGGCGTCGTGGCAGTGCGGGTTGCCGCATCTGCCGGCGCGGTCGCTGTGGGGGTCGTCTGGGTTGAAGGCTGGGTCTCCGTCGTGGTCACCAGAGTCGGTTTCTGGCTGCTGGCATTTCCCCAGCCCAGATAGGCCAGCACCGCGATTATGACCACCGCGAGAATGGCCACCAGGATATAGTTGGTCTGATGCTTTCGCCCTGCCTTTGGCGCTGTATCCGCCTTAGGAGAACGGGTTGGCTGGATGACGTGTTCCTTGTGCTCCCCGGTGCCGAAACGTTCGTTGTATTCGTCGATCAGCAGCTGGGCGTCAAGGTCGAGGTACTCGGCATATGTCCTTAGAAATCCCTTTACATATGTACCAGCCGGAAGGATCTCAAAATCCTCGTTCTCCATCGCCTGTATGTACTTGACGCGGATCTTGGTATCGTCCTCAGCCTGCTGAAGGGAGATATCCCTGCGTACCCGCGCGTCCCGCAGTGAAGTGCCAATCTCGAACATCCATACTCCTGTATAAGAAAGCTTCTGTTACCGGAAGTAAAAAATCTAGCACTTTGCATAGAGCTAATCAATTAAAACCCTGCAATCGGGGGAAAGCCGCCATCAGCTGATTGACAACGACAGGGCGGCTGATAATATCAGACATTACCTGGCGAGCAGGGGCCGAAGACCTCGATTCCTGTTTGCGGATACCCGAATCCGGGCACTATGTTTTCAGATTTCCCGGCAACGGGACAATGATCCTGGCGGCCGGGCCTGGATGGAGCAGATTGCACGAATACGCCATAACCGAAAGCATCCTTGAGATCGTCCAGGCAGAAGCTGCCCGGGCAGGTGGAGGCAGCGTGGATGAGATCACGCTGGTCGTCGGCGAACTGACCACCTTCGTCGACAGTTCCATCGAGTTTTACTTCACGGAGATGTCGCGCGGGACAGCTGCCGAGGGTGCGAGGCTCCGGTTCCAGAAGCTCGAGGCCAAAGCGCATTGTTCAGGTTGCGGTGCCGATTTCCGTCCGCATAACGCTTTTTTTACCTGCCCGCAATGCCGCTCGGCGGTTTTCGAACTCAGGCAGGGGCAGGAACTTTTCATCGAAAGCATCGAGGTGTCCGAGCCTGAAGGGCAGGATACCAGGGGGGACTGATCGCTTTGAAGATCGAGGTCAAGAAGAACATCATGGCAACCAATGCCTCAGTTGCCATCAAGAACCGCGAGCTGCTGCTCGAGCATGGTATCTGCATGGTCAACCTGATGGCCTCTCCCGGGGCAGGAAAGACCAGCACCATAGTCAAAGCGATCGAGGGCACCCGCGGATTGCTGAACCTGGCGGTGATCGAGGGCGACATCGCCTCAGAGATCGATTCGCTCACCATCGAATCCATGGATATCCCGGCCATCCAGATCAACACCGGCGGTTCTTGCCACCTGACAGCGGCGATGATCGCTTCTGCGCTTGACCATCTCGACCTTGATGCCCTCGACCTCATCATCATCGAGAACGTCGGCAACCTCGTCTGCCCCGCTGAGTTCGACCTCGGCGAGACTGCCAGGATGATGATCGCCAGCGTCGCCGAAGGCCATGACAAACCGTACAAATACCCCCTGATATTCAGGGAAGTAGACGCTATCCTGATCAACAAGATAGATCTCCTGCCTCACTGTGATTTTGACCTGGCCCAGTTCCGGCAGGTCGTCCAGAGCCTGAATCCGTCGGCTTCCCTGATAGAGCTTTCCTGCAAGGACGGATACGGTTCTGACGAGATGTGCGACTGGCTCAGGGAGACCGCGTCACGCAACCGCGCGGACCTGCGCTCCTGAGGAGCCGGTTTTGGCTACCGGTCCAGATCAGACAGGTGAACTCACCCGGGCCCTGATATCGGTATCGGGTGTAGTGCAGGGTGTCGGTTTCCGCCCGTTCGTCTATCAGCTTGCAGGCACGCTGGGATTGGCCGGAACAGTGCGTAACACGGTCTCAGGCGTCGAGATCGACGTCGAGGGTCCGCTTAAGTCGATTGAAGGACTGCTGGTGGAGCTGCAGGAGTCGCCGCCGCCGAGAGCGCAGGTCACCGGGATCAGGATCGCCGCCGCCGAGGCCACCGGCCGTTCCGGATTCGAGATCGGACACTCAAGGAACGAAGGGAGCGGCCAGCTGGTAAGCCCAGACAGCTGCACCTGCGATGATTGCCTGGCCGAACTCTTCGATCCCTCTGACAGGCGTTTTCATTACCCGTTCATCAACTGCACCAACTGTGGACCGCGATTCACGATAATCGAAAGCCTGCCCTACGACCGCCACCTTACGACTATGAAAATCTTCCCAATGTGCCCAGACTGCCGTGATGAGTACGAGGATCCCGGCAACAGGCGATTCCACGCCGAGCCTAATGCCTGCCCGGTCTGCGGACCGTCCCTCTGGCTGGCCGGCGCCGATGGCAAAGCCCTGCCGGTGAGCGATCCTGTCGCGGCTGCAGCTGCGGCTGTGCGAAGAGGCGAGATCGTAGC
Organism: Actinomycetota bacterium; assembly: GCA_016235065.1. Classification (GTDB taxonomy): domain Bacteria; phylum Actinomycetota; class Thermoleophilia; order BMS3ABIN01; family BMS3ABIN01; genus JACRMB01. The sequence goes on from JACRMB010000001.1 coordinate 11,421, forward strand.
CATAAAGGGTCTGGGAGGATTCCAGCTGGCGTGTCTCGCCACCGACGTAGCGGCGGTGCAAAAGCTGAGGCACCGCAAGCACCGGCCGCATAAACCTTTCGCGATCATGGTCGAGTCAGCCGACGACGCCGCCCTTCACTGCCAGATGAGCGCGGTTGAGCGTCGCCTGCTCGAGTCAGTCGAGCGGCCGATCGTGCTGATGGAACAGCTGGACGACAGCGATATATCCCCGGCCGTAGCGCCAAACCTCGGGCAGCTGGGCATGATGCTGCCTTGCGCTCCGCTTCATTTCCTGCTGATGGCGGAGCTCAAGACACCGCTGGTGATGACCAGCGGCAACCTTTCCGAGGAGCCCATCTGCCGGACAAACGAAGATGCAAGTCACCGCCTGCAGGGAATAGCCGACAGCTTCCTTTTCCATGACCGCAACATCATCTCCACCTACGACGACAGTGTCACCTTCGTTGCCGGCGGCGAGCCAAGGCTGCTGCGCCGGGCACGGGGTTATGCTCCTCTGCCGGTGAAGATACCTGTCTCGGGCGAACCGGTGATGGCGGCTGGCGCCGAGCTGAAAAACACATTCTGCATCACCCGCGGCGACGACGCGTTCATCTCCCAGCATATCGGTGACCTCAAGGATGTTGAGACGCTTTTACAGTACGAACGCACTGTCTCGCTTTACGAACGGCTGCTGGGTATCCATCCCGGCTACATCGCCTGCGACAGCCATCCCGATTATATCTCCACTGCCTACAGCCTGGAGCGGAACGCCGCTCCCGCCAAGATCCAGCATCATATGGCGCATGTTGCTTCCTGCCTGGCCGAGAATGGATTTACCGACAAAGCCATCGGGGTCGCGCTTGACGGGACTGGTTTAGGCGATGACGGAGCAATCTGGGGTGGGGAGTTCTTTGTCGGCGGCCTCAGGAGTGGTTTTGATAGGGCTGCTCACTTTGAATACATGCCCCTTCTCGGAGGTGAAGCAGCCGTCCGCGAGCCCTGGAGGATGGCGCTGGCGGTGACCTGGGAGTATTTTCCTGCCGGAGTCCCCTTTGTCGCCGACAGGCTGGGGATATCCGATAAAAAGCTTCAGCTACTGCTGCGGCAACTGGAAGTAGGCCTCAATTGCCCGCAGACCTCGAGCTGTGGCCGCCTTTTCGATGCCGTGGGCGCACTTGCGATGAAGAGGCTCTCAGTCAGTTACGAAGCCCAGGCCGCCATCGAGTTCGAGGCTCTGGCTGCCAGGGAGTTGAAGCAGGCATCCCAGCTTCCCGACGGTTCCGGGGGCCGCCGGGTCACCGACAACATGGCTTCCAAGGTGACCGGTGTCGACGATCCCGCCAGTGGAGCCAGCTCGACCCTGCTGCCAGGATCCCCTTCCTACAGGTTCTCCATCGACCGTGGCGTTTCACCATGGATACTCTCACCAGCGAGAGTGATCAAGCGGGCTGTGAGCAATCTCATGGCCGGCGAGACCGCCGGACTTGTCTCCCGCCGCTTCCACAATGGGGTGGCAGAAGCTATAGTACGAACCAGCCTGGGGCTCGCGGAAAAGCATTCTCTCACCGCTGTGGCTCTCAGCGGCGGCGTCTTCCAGAACCGCCTCCTGTTCGAACTGGTAAAGAGCGGCCTTGAACGTGAAGGCCTTGATCCTTTGATGCATCGCCAGGTACCTGTTAATGACGGGGGCATATCCCTGGGCCAGGCGGTCATCGCCAGTTATCAATATCGCAAGACTTAGTACGGCTGCGACAATCCTTCATGGAAGGTTCTGATTATGTGCCTGGCGATCCCGGCAAAAATCGTAGGTATCGATGAGAAGATGGCGACGGTCGACGTCGGCGGAGTCACGCGCCGGGCGTCAGTCGTGCTCCTGCCTGAAGCCGCCCCTGGAGACTATGTGCTGATGCACGCCGGCTTCGCGATCTCGCTGGTCGATGAAGACGAGGCCCTCGAGACGATCCGGCTTTTCGACGAACTTGTGAACGGCATGCAGGGCGGCGGCGCGGGAGCAGACCTGTAGCCATGCCGCTTCCGTTCCTCGATGAATTCCGGCGGAGTGAACACGTCCACGCACTGATGGATAAGCTTGAGGAGCGGGCCGGAAGGCTGGACGGGCCTGTGCGAATCATGGAAGTCTGCGGCACCCACACAATGGCCATATCACGCCACGGCATCAGGCAGGCGCTGCCGGAGAACCTGCGGCTGATCTCGGGACCAGGCTGCCCCGTTTGTGTGACCGCCAACACCGACATCGACGCTTTCATCGAGATGTCACTCATCCCCGGGGTCATAGTCGCGACCTTCGGCGACATGCTCAAGGTGCCGGGGACCAGGCTGGGCCTGACTCAGGCCCGGAGCCTGGGAGCAAAGGTCCAGGTAGTCTATTCGACACTCGACGCGCTCCAGCTCGCCCGGGATAATCCCGCCTCCACTGTCGTTTTTTTCGGCATCGGTTTCGAGACGACCGCCCCGACCGTCGCCGCGGCCATCCTTGAAGCCAGGGAGACCGGCCTCGATAATTTCATGGTGCTTTCTGCCCACAAGGTGGTACCCCCCGCTCTCGCAGCGCTTTGCAGCACGCCTGAGCTTGCTGTTGACGCTTTTCTCTGCCCTGGCCATGTGACCGCCATCATCGGACCAGAGGCTTACGCGCCGGTCGCTCGGGATTTTAATGTCCCCTGCGTCATCGCCGGCTTCGAGCCGGCCGACATCCTGCAGTCACTGGCGATGCTATGTGACCAGGTCGCCGACGGCCGGACCGAAGTCGAACTGCAGTACAAGCGCGGCGTCAGGCCTGGCGGCAATCCCGCGGCTATGTCGATGATCGACCGGGTGTTCGAACCCTGCGACGCCGACTGGCGCGGCCTCGGGACGATCCCCGGCAGCGGCCTTGCCATCCGTAAAGATTTCGCCGACCACGACGCAGCCCTGCATTTCGAAGTCGACGTCAGTTATTCCCGTGAACCCAGGGGATGTCTCTGCGGAGCTATCCTGACCGGTCAGAAGTTCCCCGGGGACTGTCCGCTGTTCGGCAAGCTCTGCTCTCCCGATCATCCGGTCGGCCCCTGTATGGTCTCATCTGAAGGCACCTGCGCCGCCTACTTCCAGTATGAGATCTGACGGACGCATACTACTGGCCCACGGCAGCGGTGGCCGGATGACCCAGGAACTGGTCGAGCAGCTTTTCGGCAAGGCCCTGGGCAATCCGATCCTCGACCGCATGGACGACGCCGCCTCGCTTGAGATCGAGGGCAGGATCGCATTCACCGTCGACAGCCACGTGGTCTCCCCCATCTTCTTCCCAGGAGGCGACATCGGCCGGCTGTCCATGACCGGCACTGTGAACGACCTCGCCATGATCGGCGCGAGGCCGCTATATATAACCGCGGGCTTCATCATCGAGGAAGGTTTCCTGCTGACGGACCTTGAGAAGATAGTGGCTTCAATGAAGGAAGCCGCCGACGAGGCCGGTGTTCAGGTCGTCGCCGGCGATACCAAGGTCGTCGAGCGCGGCGCTGCCGACGGGGTCTTCATCACTACGAGCGGCGTCGGCTCGATTCCCTCGGGAGTAAGCATATCGGGCTCCAACGCCAGACCTGGCGATACCGTCATCGTCAGTGGCACCATCGGGGACCACGGTGCCACGATACTTAGCAGGCGTGAGGGCATGGAGTTCGAGGCTGAACTAAGGAGTGACTGTGCTCCCCTTGGTGGCCTGGTCGAGAACATGCTGGCGGCATCGTCCGGGGTGCACGTGCTGCGTGACCCTACCCGTGGAGGCCTTGCGGCTACCCTCAACGAGATCGCCTTCTCCTCGGGAGTCGATATCGAGATCGACGAAAGCGCAATACCCTACCAGGGAGAGGTTCGGGCCACATGTGAGCTTCTTGGTCTGGACCCGCTGGTCCTGGCCAACGAAGGCAAGCTGGTGGCGTTCGTGGCGGAGGCAGAGACACCCGCGGTCCTTGCGGCGATGAAGTCTAATCGCTACGCGGCCGATGCGGCCATCATCGGCCGGGTCGCGGAAATCGAGTCAGCCCGCCCCCGGGTCTACGCCCGCACGCTGCTTGGCAGCCGCCGCATCCTTTCGATGCCTACCGGAGAGCAATTGCCCCGGATCTGTTAGGCACAGCTGCGAATCTGCTGGTCCGATCGGTTTCTGGCTGGCGCTTATCGTTCCCATAAGAAGCGCGAGGACCTTCGGTTGGAAATTCATCTCCGGCAGGACTAGAATCCTTTTTAGTAAATATTCTTTGTAGCCTAAATCCGCCTGGCGGCGGATGCGGGGGACCCAGGTAACTGGGGCGAATTCCTTTCAGGATAGGGCACTTCCAGGCCCGAGCCCGTCAGCTAACCTCGCAGGCATATGGAAGGGCAATCGACAGAGGCACGGAAAACCGCTGCGTTGCTGGCGGTTTTTTAATGCCCTGATGCCGGGCCCGGAAAGGATGTGTTGCAGCATGTCGCTCAAAAGGATGCTGATCGGAAGCCCCATCGAGACCGTGAGGGAAAAACATGAACGCCTATCGAAGGCCACGGGGCTCGCCATATTCTCTTCGGACGCCCTCTCCTCGGTAGCCTACGCCACCGAGGAGATCCTGCTGGCTCTGGTTGTAGCTGGCTCGGCGCTGCTCGGCTATTCCATGGTCATCGCCGTGGGAATCGCCATCCTCATAGCCATCGTCGCCACCTCTTATTTCCAGACGATCCACGCTTACCCGTCCGGCGGCGGCGCCTATGTCGTCGCCAAGGACAACCTGGGGACCAATGCCGGGCTGGTCGCCGGCGCGGCGCTGCTAATCGATTACGTGCTCACCGTCGCCGTGAGTATCACCGCTGGTGTCGCCGCGCTGTCGTCCGCCATACCTTCCATCTACGAACATAAGGTGATCCTCAGCCTGGTGGCGATCTCCCTGTTGATGCTCGGCAACCTTCGCGGTGTGCGCGAGGCCGGCAAGATCTTTTCCATCCCCACATTCATATTCATCATCAGCATGTTCGTGCTGATCTGCGTCGGCTCCGTCCGCTATTTTTCCGGGGACCCTACCCCGGAACCCCAGGTCCTGGAGGCGACAGGTGGCTATATCGCCATATTTGTGGTACTCAAGGCTTTTGCTTCGGGATGCGCAGCCCTTACCGGCATCGAGGCGGTATCCAACGGCGTGCGCGCTTTCAGGGCGCCCGAACCGCGTAACGCCAGCGTGACTCTGATCTGGATGGCGGCGATTCTCGGTTCGATGTTCATCGGGATCACTTTCCTGACTGATCATTACAACATCGTACCGGTTGCAGACGAGACGGTGCTGTCACAGCTGACCGCGGCGATCTTCTCCCGGGGGCCTTTCTATTACCTGGTTCAGTTCGCCACCGCCTTCATCCTGATCCTGGCCGCCAACACTTCCTTCGCTGACTTCCCAAGACTCTCTTCGGTGATGGCGGCCGACGGTTTCATGCCCCGGCAGTTCGGCAGCCGTGGCGACCGGCTCGTCTTCTCCAACGGCATCCTGATCCTGGGCGTTCTGGCGATGGTGCTGGTCGTCGCTTTCCGCGGCCAGACCCATGCACTGATCCCTCTGTACGCCGTTGGCGTCTTCCTGTCTTTCACCCTGTCCCAGACCGGGATGGTAAGGCACTGGCTGAGGCTGAAGGAAAAGGGATGGCAGAAGGGCATCGTCATCAACGGTGTAGGAGCCGTGACCACATTCATGGTCCTGATGATAATCGCTTCGGTGAAGTTCCTGCACGGCGCCTGGATCGTCATCATCGCCATCCCGGTGATCGTCTACCTGACCCGGCAGGTAAAGCGGCATTATGATTCAGTAGCCGATCAGCTATCCCTGACCGGCAGGAAGAAAGCAGTTGAATATACGCACCACTCGGTGATCGTGCCCGTATCGGGCGCTCACCAGGCAGTAGTCAACGCGATCAGATATGCCAAGGCGCTCTCGGATGACGCAGTCGCGATCTATGTCTGCTTCGACCCTATGGAGACCACACGGGTCAAACAGAAATGGAACACCCATGGGATGGGTGTGCCGCTGATCGTGCTTGAATCCGAATACCGTTCGGTGATCGAACCCCTGATGGATTACATCGATGGCGTGCGCGAGACCCACAAGGGCGGCGTCATCACCGTGGTGCTGCCGGAGTTCGTCCCCACTAAATGGTGGCAGCATCTTCTGCATAACCAGACCGCCTGGATGATCAAGGGTATACTGCTCTTCAAGCGTGGTGTCGTGTCAACCAGCGTGCCGCTGCACCTGGATGACTGAGCAGGACCGTGATCAGCGCACCCCGGAAGCGGGATTCAGCTCATACAGCTGCACTGTCGCCGGATATGGCTCACCATGGGAACGATCCTGCCAGGTCCGGCCCTTGATGCTCAGAAAGTATGCGTGGCTCGCTTCTGACAGGTCCTGGCCTTCGCGGTCGAACGGCATTGTGCGCGATATCAGGATCTGACCGGGGCCGCCGGATCGCAGCTCCGGGATGATGCCTGACCAGCCTTCAGCAGGCGAAGTCCGCAGATCGAGATCAGGCCGCCTGCCTTCGACTGCCTGGAGGTAGACCAGCCCGGTATGAGACTCCCAGTTCGCCAGGATCGCGGCCCCGTCCCCGGCAGTACTGAAAACGGACTCCGCGTATTCGCGCATGGAAGTGTCATCGCTGTGGTCGGCGAAATCCCAGGCATGAGACAGGCCGATGGCAAGCACTCCGAAGTAGATGAATCCCGTAGCTGCAACCGGCACGAATCTCCAGCGTACCTGACCAAGGTATGCATCAGACATGGCCATTATCAGCCAGACAGAAAAACCGGCCCATACGGCGAAGTAGAAGAGCAGCGGCATGTAGTACTGGGCATATACGCCGCTGATGGCGAAGACGATGAACATGTGTGCGACCATGGCTGCTGCAAGAAAGATGAGTTCCCGGCGGATCCGTTTCAGTGCCGGCCAGACTGCGGGATATAAGAGCACGATCGCCGGCCCGAAGACAAGGATGGCGTAGGAAGGATAGAAACCCTCCCTGACAACCTCCCCAAGCTTTCCGGCGAGATCGGCCGGCTCAGGCATGCGGAAGACTCCGTGCCCGGTACCGCGGGTGTCGCTGACGCTGACGTAACTGAAGAATGCGGATACGGAATCGACCTTGCTGTATTCGACCTCCGGATCCATAGCGCTTGATAACGGCAGGTAGGCATACAGGCTCAGGCCGGCGCAAAACAGCAGGACTGTGACTGTAGCCGCCCGCGGCCTTAAAAGTTCGCGCCAGGGACCAAGGAAGAATATCCCGGCCACCAGCACCGGCAGGAAGAACAGCAATGACGGGTGCCAGGCAAGACCAAGGCCGAACAGCAGCGCCCCCACCCAGACCATCCTGATATCGCCACGCCTGCGCCAGAGGAGCAGTAAGGTCAATTCCGCCGCAATCACTGTCGGTACAGCATTATACGGAGTGGCCACAGAAGCGTGGCCCCACCACTGGGCAGCCACCATCAGCGTTACGGCTGACACAAGAGCCGGAAGCATCCTGTCGAAGAGGGTCAGCATGAACCAGTAGACCATCAGCACGCCGGCGACGCCCATCACCACGGATACAAAGCTCACCCTGGCTGCAAGGTTGCCTGCGGGAACAAGGCTGAACAGATAACCCATGAGGATATAGGCGGGTGAACCTGGAGGATGGCTGATGCCGAGGGTCGCAGCCGCGGCCTGCCATTCACCAGAATCATGGGCAAGGATATCTGGAGCCAGTGTCGTCGAATAGAGAGCGAGCGAGGAGATGCCCAGCAGCGCCCCTGCAATCACCCTTGGCCGCTTAAGGCCTCTGGACCGGGATTGCGGCTGGCTGGAATCCTGCACTGTGGATACAGCCTAGTAGCTGTCGTCTTCCGGAGAGCTCTGTGTCTGATCGAGGCTGTCGTCGTAGCCGGCTGCGTCCTGATCCTCCGGCGATATGCCGTAATCATCATCTGCGGCAGTCGCCGCGCTGTCATGCCGGGAACGCGGCGCATCGTTCAGGATCCGTTCCAGGTCATCTTCACCGATCAGTACCCGCCGGGGCTTGCTGCCTTCGTAACCGCTGATGACACCGCGGCGCTCGAGCATGTCGACCAGGCGGCCTGCACGGGTGTAACCCACACGCAGACGGCGCTGCAGGATGGAGACAGAAGCGCTCCCGGCCTCGACGACCAGCCGCATGGCATCAGGCAGCAGCTCGTCCTCGTCGGCAGGCAGCTTGTCGCCGCTTTCCTCTTCCTTCCCTTCAAGCAGTTCAAAATCAAAATCCGGCTGCTTCTGGCTCTTGCAGCGGTCAGTCAGAAGCTTGATCTCCTCTTCGGAGATGTAAGCTCCCTGTACACGCCTCAGCTGAGACGAACCCAGCGGGCGGAAGAGCATGTCACCCTGGCCGAGCAGGCTCTCAGCGCCGTTGGTGTCGAGGATGACGCGTGAATCGATCTGCGATGATACAGCGAAAGCGATCCGCGAAGGCACATTGGCCTTGATCATGCCGGTGATGACGTCCACCGACGGCCGCTGGGTCGCCAGCACCAGGTGGATCCCCACAGCCCGCGATTTCTGGGCCAGGCGGATGATGGCTCCTTCAACGTCCGAGGGCGCAACCATCATCAGGTCAGCAAGCTCGTCGACGACGAGAAGGATGTAAGGCAGCGGCTTCTGATCCCGGCGGATCCGCACCTTGTTGAGTTCGTCGAGCTGCTTGGCCCGGGCCAGCTGCATCTGGCTGTAACGTGATTCCATCTCCTCCACCAGGTTGGCGAGCACATTGGTCGCGTCCTTCATCACCGTGACCACGGGCGTCAGCAGGTGCGGGATCCCCTCGAAATGGCTGAGCTCGACCCGCTTGGGATCGATAAGGATCATCCGGACCTGATCGGGCGTGCAGCGCAGCAGCACCGACGAGACCATGCAGTTGATACAGCCGCTCTTGCCCGAGCCGGTGGTGCCGGCGACAAGAAGGTGTGGCATCTGGGCCAGATCGGCAAATACCGGCTTCCCGGCGATATCCTTGCCGAGCCAGGTCATAAGGGGACCGGAACTCTGGGGGAAATCCTTGTAGATATCGCCGAGCGTGACCATGTTGGGATTGACGTTGGGAACCTCCACGCCCACGGCGGATTTGCCGGGGATGGGAGCGAGTATGCGGATATCGGTCGTAGCCAGGGCGTAGGCTATATCGTTTTTGAGGGTGCTCACCTTGTTTACCTTGATGCCCGGCGCCAGTTGCAGTTCATAACGGGTCACCCGGGGGCCGGACTCGGTACCCACGACCCGCGCTTCGATGCCGAAGCTGGAAAGGGTCTCCTCGAGTACCCGGCTTACACGGCTGGTGCTGTCGCCGGAGCTGTCCTTGCGCTCCGTGCTTTTACGCAGCAGCTCGCGCTCGGGAAGCACATAGATGGCAGCCTGTTCCTTTTCCTCCTCAGTGACAGGGAAGAGCTCTTCCTGGACCGCGGCGGGTTCGTCGCCGATGTCCGCGAAGATATCATCCTGTACTGCATTCTTACCTTCTGCCTCTCCGGCTTCTGCCAGGCCTGTCCCGGTCTCAGGATCCACCAGCGCCAGGGCTGGCTTGCCACCGAAGATGTCCGGGTATGTCTGAGCTCCGTCAAGCGGCGCGCTCTCACCATCCACGAGGCCGGCAGCTTCTCCGAGCGCCGGCCGCTCAGCTACCGCCTGCGGATCTACCCCGAAAGGTACCGACTCTGCCAGTGCCGCCCCGCCACCAGCCGCGGCGACTGCTACCCCGCCCCCGCCATCGCCTGTGCCGGCCGAGGGCCGCCTCTCAGTCAAGGTATGGCCGAGTTGCCTGGTCGTCCGATGGGCGGAGACCGCAGCCCGGCGAGCTCCCGCTCCGGTAGCCATCAGCACCACCCGCACCGAAGCGCCGGTGATAAGGAACAGGGACGAGAGCAGAAGGAATATCACAGCGACTGAACTGCCGGCGTCACCGAGCAGGGAACCGGTGACCCAGTACATGCCGTCGCCGATGATTCCTCCGTGAGATGAAAAATACCCGCTCTGGAAGTAAGCTTCGTGGGCAGGTTCCTCGCCCAGGAGTGAAAGCGTGTTGGCGCCGAACACCAGGAAGAATGCCGCCAGAAGCAGGCCTATACCGACCTGGAGGCCCAGCGGGCCACGGGGCGCTTCAGGAAATATCAGATAGATGCCGGCGATGACGAAGGCGGGCGGCGTCAGGTACGCCATCACTCCGAAAAGATACTGGAGCCCGGATTCGGCGGCGCTACCGGCTATGCCGCCGGACCAGCCAAGATAAATCACCAGCGCCAGAAAGGCGCCGGCAAGGATCAGGGCGACGCCACCAAGCTCGCGAACGTGGCGAAGATCCCGCCTGACCGCTCCGCTCCGGGGCTTCCCCTTTGAAGTCTTGCGTTTCTTCATCTTCGCAGTCCGCGCCTGTTTTGTCGTCCTGCGTGCCATCTCTCTCCCTTTTCCTTGATTCCCTTATGCTACCGGAGCGCCCGTCAGACCTCGACTACTATCACCATGATCAGCGGACGTTTTTTTGTCTTCTTGTAAAGGAACTTGGCCAGACGGCTGTGGATATGCTCCTGCAGCAGCCCGGGATCGGTGATCGCCAGCTTCGCGCTATCGTTCATGATCTGCTTCACCAGCTGCTTGCATTCCTTCATCAGCTCGCGGCGGTTGCCCATGTAGACGAAGCCCTTGGCGGTGACGTCAGGCGGTGAGACGATGGAGCCATCCTGCTCGCGTACGGGCGCAACGACGATGAAGGTGCCGTCCCGCGAGAGCTTCTGGCGGTCTCGCAAGGTAACATCCTGGATGTCGCCCACGTCCAGACCGTCGACGAAGGTCATACCGGCATCGATCTTGTCCACTATACTAACCCGCCCGTCGGACGCCTGGACCACATCGCCGTTGGACGCCATTATTATCCGCTTCTTGCTCATGCCCATCTCCTGCGCCAGCTCCGAATGGAAATAGAGATGCCGGTATTCACCATGGATCGGCATGAAATATTTGGGCTGGGTCAGGTTGATCACCATCTTCAGCTCTTCCCGTGAAGCATGCCCGGATACGTGCACCGCAGCCACCGATTCATAGATGACCTTGACGCCCCTTTTGAAAAGCCGGTTGATGACGGTATGGACGCTGACCTCGTTGCCGGGCACCGGCTTGGCCGAAAGGATGACCGTATCGCCCGGTTCCAGCTTCACCTTCTTGTGGTCACCAAAGGCCATGCGGGTGAGCGCCGCCAGCGGCTCGCCCTGGCTGCCGCTGGAAAGGATCACTATCTTGGAAGGCTTGTAATCGTTGATCTCACCCAGGCTGATCAGCATGTCGTCGGGTATGTTCAGGTAACCCAGGTCCCTGGCCGTCTGGGCGTTGCGCACCATGGAACGTCCGACGATCGCCAGTTTGCGCCTGTGTTTTCGCGCCACATCGACGATCTGCTGGATCCGGTGTATATGCGAGGCGAATGAGGCAGCGATTATGCGCCCCTGCGCCAGGCTGAATGCCTGCTCAAGTGACTTGCTTACCGACTTTTCCGGACCGGTGACGCCCTCCACTTCGGCATTGGTGCTGTCGGACATCAGCAACAGGACCCCCTGAGTCCCCAGCTCCCCGAATTTACCCATGTTAGTGCGGCGCCCGTCGATGGGATTAGGGTCGAGCTTGAAATCGCCAGTATGGACGACTGTCCCGACCGGCGTCGTCACCGCCAGCGCCACCCCATCAGGGATGCTGTGAGTGACGCTGATGAAGTCACATTGGAACGGCCCGATCTGCTGCGGCTGATCGGCGACTATCTCGCGCAGTTCTACCACGTCCCTCAGGCCATGCTCTTCGAGTTTGTTGCCGACGAGCCCGAGGGTCAGCCTGGTACCGTAGACCGGCACGTTGATCTCCCGCAGGAAGAAAGGCAGGGCGCCGACGTGATCCTCGTGGCCATGGGTGAGCAGCACTGCCTCGACCTGATCGGCCCGGTCCCTGATGTAGGAAAAATCGGGGATGATCAGGTCGATCCCCAGGAGTTCGTCCTTGGGAAAGCTTAGTCCGGCATCGATGACCAGCATTCGGCCATCGTATTCCATGATCATCATATTCTTGCCGATCTCGCCGAGACCGCCAAGCGGGATTATTTTCAGTTTGGGTCTACTTGATATGGGATGTCTCCGTTTCTGGAAGAATAAGGCGCGCTGCCCTGACGGCAGCAACACATGAGGGCATCAGTGCCCTGAACAATGATTTCGCTTCGGGTGGGGTAAATCCTGCCTGAAACTGCAGCCGGTTCAGGCTGGCTGGGATACCATGTCCAGTTCCTCAAGGACCTTTCTCAGTTCGGCCGTCTCATCCTCGGTAGCCGGAACCAGGGGCAGGCGGACGCTGCCGACGTTGTGGCCCATCATGTTGAGGGCGGACTTGATCATGATCGGGTTGGCGGTTATGAACAGCACGTCGTAAAGGGGCTTCAGCCTGTCATCGATAGCCCGCGCTTCATCGATCTTGCCGGCGCGGTGAAGCTCGACCATGCGCTTCATCTGGGGGCCGACGATATGAGATGCAACGCAGATGCCTCCCCAGCCGCCCATCTCCAGCAGCGGGAAGAGCATGTCATCGTTACCGGCGTAGAGACCCATGTCGCATAGCTCTGTCAGCCTGCGGGACTCGGCCAGGTCAGGATTGGCCTGCTTGACGGCGACGATGTTCTCGATCTCGTTGAGTTCACAGAGCGTATCAGGATCGATGTTGACCACGCAGCGCCCGGGGATATTGTAGAGAATGACCGGCTTGCCGTCGGCGGCGTCGGCGAGCGCCTTGAAATGCTCGATCAGACCGGCACGCGGCGGCTTGTTGTAATAGGGAGTCACCGCCAGGATAGCGTCTATGCCCTTCTCGCTTGCCCTCCGCGTCAGTTCGATGCTGTGGGCTGTATCGTTGGAACCAGTGCCGGCTATGACCGTGCCGCGGCCGGCGACCGCGTCGCAGACGACCCGGATGAGATCGATCTTCTCGTTATCGGTGAGCGTCGGCGATTCACCCGTAGTGCCGCTGACCACGAGGCCGTCCGAACCGTTTTCCACCAGGTAGCTCGCCAGGGCGGCTGTGCCCTCAAAATTAACGGTGCCATCCTTATGGAACGATGTCACCATGGCTGTGAGTATGTCTCCGACTGATTTATTCATAGCCACGTATTATTTCAGATTTATAGCAGCTTCTCCAGTCCAATCACGAGATGATCCTCGAGATCGGCTACACGCCTCACGGCCAGGACGACTCCCGGCATGAAAGAATCGCGCGATATGGAGTCATGGCGGAGTGAGAGCGTCTGGCCCTTGCCACCGAATATCACTTCCTGGTGGGCCACCAGGCCCGGCAGCCGTACGCTATGGATCGGTATCCCCTTGTGGATCACGCCGCGGGCTGCGCTGTTTTGGGGGCCTGGGAGCTCCGGTGATTCATTGCGTTCGGCCGAGATCAGCTCAGCAGTCCTGAGGGAAGTACCGGAGGGCGCGTCGAGTTTCTGGTCGTGGTGAAGCTCCACTATCTCGCAATGAGGCATGTGGCGGGCGATCATCCTGCCAGCCTCCATCATCAGGACCGCGCCGATGGCGAAATTAGGCGCCAGGAAACAGTTGCGCCCGACGGCGCGGGCTTTGTTCTCGAGGCTTGTGATATCGGCCTCGGACAGACCGGTGGTACCGACAACACAATGTATGTCGCCCTCCAGACAGGTGGCCACGCTTTCATAGACAGCCGCCGGCGTGGTGAAATCTACCGCCACATCGCACTTCTGCTGCTCGATGCATTCCGCCAGTGACCCGTACAGCGGCACGCCTTCGAGCTTGAATGCGTCCCGTCCGCCCGCTGTAGCGAAAGCAGTATCCACAGCCGCCGAGAGGACCATGTCCTCTTCCGCCATCACAGCATCGCAGGTAGTGCGGCCCATCTTGCCGAGAGCTCCGTTGACAAGCACCTTGATCATGCCATCTCCTTCGTCATGCCTTGCGGTCCACCGCCATGCCGGCGACGAGCGCCAGCGGCGCTGATTCGATCTCACCAGACGCGCGTTCAAGTTCCGCAATTGCCAGGCTTATCTGCGAAAGCGCCTCATCCCTGGCTTCATCGATCGCCCCGGTGGCCGCTACGCGTTTGCATACCTCATCGATATCCGCCTCGCCGGCACCGGCCTCAAGTAGAGACACCAGGGAATCATCCCTGGCCAGAGCAAGTGCCAGCGGCAGTGTCACGGTTCCATCCTTCAGGTCGGTCCCGGCCCGCTTGCCGGCTACGGCAGCGTCAGCGGTAAAGTCGAGTATATCGTCCGCGATCTGAAATGCCAGCCCCAGGTGAAGCCCGAACCGGTCCATAGCCAGGATTGTCTCCTGCGTGCAGCCCGAAAGGGTTGCTCCCAGCATACAGGCCGCGGAAAAGAGGCCCGAGGTCTTGAGCCGGCAGCGTTCCAGATATGCCGCCTGCGACAGGCTGTAATCACGCGTCTGCTCCATCTGCATCAGCTCTCCAAGACTAAGCCCGACGCTGGCGCTGGTGAGTATCGAGACAGCCGCAGGAGACCCGGCCCCGGTCAAAATCCTGAAGGCTGATGAGAAGAGAAAATCGCCAGCCGCCACGCCTGCCGGTTCACCATAGCTGTGTGCCGGTGTCGGCTGGCCCCGCCTGAGTTCCGCGCCATCCAGGATGTCATCGTGGACGAGAGTCGCGGAGTGGACAAGTTCGATAGCAACAGCAGCGGCGAGATGCTCTTCGCCGATCTCGACACCCTTGCCGACTGAAAGGAACACCAGCAGCGGACGCATCCGCTTCCCTCCGGCTGCGATGGTAAGCGAGCTGGCTGAGCCCAATGTCCCTCCCGGCAACGTGCAGACTGTTGCAAGTCGGCGCTCACACTCAGCCATGGGCTCGGCGAACCGTACCCAGTGTTCAGCCTTGAAGCGTTCCATCGGCGTCGGTGAGGCGGCGGCGCTCACGCGTTCCCCCAGTGAACATCGATACTCATACGGTCCCCCAATGCACGGCTATTATGCTGCCGGCGAGCAGCAGATATCCGACATCCTTAAGGCCCGCCTCTTCCATGATCGCTTTCAGCTCCGGAGCCGGAGGGAACCGGCGCACTGAGGAAGGCAGATATGTGTAGGCTGAGTTATGCCTTGCCACCAGGCGGCCGACCGCTGGCACCAGCCGGTCGAACCAGACTCCATAAAATCTTTTGAAAGGTTCGCGCGATGGCTGGGTTATCTCGAGACAGACAACATGCCCGCCTGGCTTGACCACCCGCGACATCTCCGAGAATACTCCCTTGATATCCTTGATGTTGCGCACACCAAAGCCGACCGTCGCGGCGTCGAAACGGTCGTCGTCGAACTCGATATCGGTGGCGTCACCCCAGCGGAAATCCACAGGCTTGCCCTTTTGCCGAGATTTCTCCCTGGCGACCTCGAGCATCCGCCGGCTGAAATCGATGCCGGTGACAGAACCCATCGGTCCCACAGCATCGGCAAGAGCAAAGGAGAAGTCGCCGGTGCCGCAGCAACAGTCGAGGGCGGAGTTGCCTGATTCAAGCCCGGTCATCCCCACAGCGACACGCCGCCAGCGATGGTGCATGCCAGCGGTCATGATCGTGTTCATCAGGTCATAGCGGCGAGCGATGCCGCCGAACATCGACCTGACCCTCCCGGGTTCAGGATCTGCCAGGGACGGACCGGTTTTCGGTCCGGTGCTCAGCTCCCCTGCCAGCGTTCAAACAGGTCGTTGTGGACGCCCAGCGAGTCGAGCACCTTGCCAACCACAAAATCGACGAGATCGTCGATCGTCTCCGGCTGATGGTAGAAGCCTGGCATGGCAGGGATCAGCAGCGCTCCTGCGCTCTTGACCCGCAGCATGTTCCTGATATGGATCTCACTGAGAGGCGTCTCCCGGGGAACCAGCGCCAGCGGCCGCGATTCCTTGAGCATGACATCCGCGACCCTGTGAATAAGATTGCGGGTAACGCCAGAGGCGATGCTCGCCAGGGTGGACATGGAGCAGGGACAGACGACAGCGGCGTCTGCCAGGGAGCTGCCGCTGGCAAAAACGCTGGCCATATCGTGCGGATCCGCCAGCGCGACGTCATCCTCGCTGATATTGTGCCGTTCCAGAAAGGCGGCGATCACCATATCGCGCTCTGCCTTGCCCTCGCCGATAGCTGACTTCTCTTCATGGCGCATCACCTCAATGGCGCCATCAGAAACGCAGGCAGTGATATCGATCGCGGATTCCGTTAGAGCCTTAAGGAGACGGCCGCCATAGATGGAGCCGCTGGCGCCGCTTATGCCAACAAAGATCTTCATAGGCCCAAAGTCTAGCGGAGGCGATGCGCAATCGCCAGCAGACTCCGCAGCGTCCCGGCGTTCTCGAGCGCGTAGCCCCTGGCGTCGTTATTGAAATATGCGTATACGTCCAAACCTTCGTCCAGCCGCGCCTTTATATATCCTGCCCATTCTTCAAGTTGAGCCTGCGTATAAAGGCCGTCGGCCTCACCGTAATGAAAACGAAGGTAGCTCCAGCCAGCCGTCAACACCGGCTCCTGCGGCCTCTCGGGGTGGTCTCCAAGACATAACGCCATACCGGCGCGTTCGAGGATCCCGTAGACCTCCGGACAGAACCACTCAGGATTACGGAACTCGAACGCGTGTCGCCAGCCTCCTGGCAATGCCCCGGCGAACGCTGAAAGGCGGTCGTCGTCGCGCCCCATCTGGGGCGGAAGCTGCCAGAGGACCGGCCCGGACTTTCCTCCCAGGCGGCCGAGCAGATCGAAGTAACGGTCCAGCGGTTCGCCAGTGTCACCCAGCTGCTTGAGATGGGTAAGATAGCGGCTGCCTTTCAGGGCGAACATGAATCCTTCGGGAGTGGAATCCGCCCAATTGTCGACATACTCCGGTTTTGGCAGCCGGTAAAAAGTCGAGTTGATCTCGACAGTATCGAAAGTCTCGGCGTAAAACCCGAGCCAGGCGTTCTGCGGCAGCTCCCGGGGATAGAACCTTTCCCGCCAGTGACGGTAATTCCAGCCGGAAGTGCCGATCCGGATCTCAGGTCCCGGCGACATCCGGACTTTCCCCGCCGGCATCAGGATCGGCTTGAAGTTCCGGAACGGGATGTATTTCCCCGAAGGCTCTCAACGGTGGGGCCACCACCACCCGGTTCTTGCCCCGGGCTTTCGCCTCACGCTGCGCCCAGGCGGCGCGTTCGAGCAACTCCTCCGCACTTGCTGTGTGAGCCGGAAACTCAGCTATTCCCATGCTCAGGGTTATGGAAAAATCGCCGTCAGGCGCAAATGACTCTCCGGCAACAGCTCCGCGGATACGTTCCGCCACGTGAAGGGCGTCAGCATCCTCGGTGCTGCCGTTGGTCACACCGACTTCGGGCAGCAGGATCGAGAACTCGTCACCACCGGAGCGGGCCGTGATATCGATCTCCCTGACCTCACCGCTGAGGATCCGCCCCATCCTCCTCAGCACCCGGTCGCCCTCGTCATGGCCATATTTCTCATTGAAGGACTTGAAACCGTCCAGATCGATCATCAGCAGGGACACCGGCCGGCCGAACCGCTCGCTGCGCGCGACCTCCCGGCTGACCGCCTCAAACAGGAACCGGTGATTGTGCAGGCTGGTGAGGCTGTCGATCAGCGACGATCCCTGCGCCTCCTGCAAAAGGCGGGCGTTATCGAGCACCAGACCCAGCTGCCGGATCACCGGCTCGAGCAATTCCACGTCCTCGCGGGTGAAAGCAGCGCTTTCAAAGCTTCCCAGGATGACTGTTCCCAGTACTTCACCCTGGGACACCAGCGGGAAATAAACCGCCGAGCGGATGCCTTCCTGGACCAGCAGTTTATCGGTGGGATATTCATCTCCACCGATCTCATCGCGGATCAGCGGACGCCGGCTTTCTATGACCTTGCCGACTGGCAGGGCATCCTTTGGCAGCCTGAGCCCCTCGCCCATCCAGGTACGCGGCGCCTCGGTCTTCATGACCACGATCTCGACTTCCCCCTCGTCCGGATGCCAGAGGGCGAGGCTCGCCTGATCGAAATCGATCAGACCCGACGCGTGGACCAGGAAAGAATCGTAGACGCTGCTGATGCCGTCGCCGGAGCCGACGTCCCGGTTGATCGCAGCCATCAGCTCGAACTGCTCACGGTCCCGGCCGACCTCGCCTGCCAGCTGTGCGTTTTCGATGGCGATTGCAAGACGGTCAGCTGCCACGATCAGGGAGTCCTTCTCCTCCTCAGTATATTGATGGGGAGTGAAAGTCCCCAGCACCAGCATTCCCAGCATCTGATCCCGCATCTGCAGTGGCAGGCTGATCAGCGTCCTGGCGTTGATGGCCTTCAGGAACTTGTTAGTGGCACGGCTGTCGGTTGTCAGGTCTTCCGACACAGCGATATAGCGGCCGGCGAAAGCCTGCCCGATGACACCTTCCCCTACCCGCGTCGCCATCCGGGCGCTGGCGCCGGACTGAAGGCCGTAGCTGGCCTGAGCGGTAAGATTCTCTGATGCGGTATCTGAAAGGAAGACTAGCCCGAAGTCGGCTCCTACGAACGAAGCCGCAGACTCCAGCAGCTTCTGCATCATCTCGGACAGGTGCACAGTTGACAGGGCGGCTTCGGAAAGTGAGACAAGACCGGCGAGCTTCTCACTACGGGTGCGCGCCTCTCCATATGCCTGCTCGAGCTGTTCCTCACGCTCACCCAGCAGATAATTCATGGCGTAGAAATTCTCGGTAATCTCCTGAACGGGATCGGCGGTAGCGGCCTTATATATCTCGCAGAGCCGGCAATCCTTCAGCTTTCGGGCGAATTTGCCCTGGACCTGGCCGCGGCAAAAAGTACCGGCGATCAGCCAGCACCTGGAATGTTCGAGGCCGAAAGCGGGGCAGTCTTCCTTGTCACATCCCAGCTGCTTCCAGCAGGTCGCCAGGGATTCCTGTTCAAAAGTAGCTGAACGCCGCTTGTTTGCCGTAGCGCTCAGCATCAGCTCGTTGACACGTTTCCGGGATTCGTCGAGACGATGGCCCCACTGGAATAGCGAGTTCTCCCGTATGGCCAGAAGCGCCATCCCTCCGGCAAAAATAGGGATCAGTATCGCCATGACCCAATTGTGCGAACCGGGTAACAGATTATCCAGAAGCACGTCCTCAAAGGTCAGGATCGTGCCCGCGACGGCGCCGATAACCACATACCAGATGATCCGGTTTCTTCCGTAGCCGATCTTCATGATGCCTTCCCCGAAGCGTGGATCAATTACTTAGTATCCATAGTATCATTCTCTGGGGCGAGTGGTTAGTTTCCAGTAATAAATCCTTATTTTGCAGGATAATTACGAATCAGCAACGTTTCTTGTTACTATCAG
This sequence comes from Actinomycetota bacterium, assembly GCA_016235065.1. Lineage (GTDB taxonomy): Bacteria > Actinomycetota > Thermoleophilia > BMS3ABIN01 > BMS3ABIN01 > JACRMB01. The sequence goes on from JACRMB010000001.1 coordinate 30,835, forward strand.
TTATTATGATGCAGAAGCATATTGACGATACCTGAGGGGGTATGGTAGATTGAGTTTGGAAGAAAGGTGCCCAAACCTTTCAACCCCCACCCCCCTAGTGGAAAGCCCCAGAGCCGGCTAGTCTGGGGCTTTTTCTTTCCCGCTTTTCGCCGGCAGGCCGCTCGCAGATCAGCAGAATCACGGCAGCTGCTATTTCTTCTCTATGTCCAGGACAGCGAGGAAGGCTTTCTGGGGTATCTCCACATTGCCCACCTGTTTCATCCGCTTCTTGCCGGCTTTCTGCTTTTCCAGCAGCTTCCGCTTGCGGCTGATGTCGCCGCCGTAGCACTTCGCGAGGACGTCCTTGCGGATAGCCGGGATGGTCTCGCGGGCGATTATCTTGCGGCCGATCGCAGCCTGGATGGCAACTTCGAACATCTGCCTGGGGATCTCCTTCTTCAAGGCTTCCGTCAGGCCCTTGCCCTGCTGGTATGCTTTATCACGATGGACGATAAGTGACAGTGCATCCACGGGCTCTGCGGCTATTAGGATATCCAGCTTGACCAGCTTGCTCTCGCGCATGCCGGACATCTCATAGTCCAGCGATGCATAACCCTTGGTGCGCGACTTCAGCTGATCGAAGAAATCGAGCACGATCTCGGCCAGCGGCAGCTGATAATGGATCTGCACCCGGCTGGATGAAAGATACTGCATGTCCTCGAAGTCGCCGCGCCGCTCCTGGCAGATATCCATGACTCCACCGACAAAATCGCTGGGGACCAGGATGGATACCCGAACATAAGGTTCCCTCATAACCTCGATTATCCCCGGGTCCGGCATATCGGCGGGACTGTGAACTATGATCTCCGAGCCGTCGGTCTGCCTCACTTCGTATTCCACGTTTGGGGTCGTCGCCAGCAGGTCGAGGTTGTATTCCCGCTCCAGGCGTTCGCGGACGATGTCCATGTGCAGCAGCCCCAGGAAACCGCAACGGAATCCGAAACCCAGTGCCCGGGATGATTCCGGCTCGTAGCTGAGAGCGGCGTCATTGAGGTTGAGCTTGTCCAGCGCGTCGCGCAGCGTCGGATAATCGTCGCCATCCATAGGGAAAAGACCGCAGAAGACCATGGGCTTGGCCTCACGGTATCCGGGCAGGGCTTCCCCGGCCCGGCGGGCGGTGTGGGTTATGGTGTCACCGACACGCAGATCGCGCACTGTCTTGATGCCGGTGATGATGTAACCGACCTCGCCAGCCGACAGCGAATCCGCCGGCATCATGTTGGGAGAAAAGAAGCCGACCTCCTCGACCTCCGCCTTGGTGCCGAGCATCATGGCGACGATGTCCTCTCCCTTGCGGAAGCTGCCGTCTACCACGCGCACATAAGCGATGACGCCGCGATACTGGTCATAGACCGAATCAAAGATCAGCGCCCGGGCGGGAGCGTCGGGATCTCCCTGGGGCGGCGGGATGTGCTCGACGATCGACTCCAGGACTTCCTCAACCCCTTCGCCGGTCTTGGCTGATACCCGCAGGATCAGGTCAGGATCTATACCGAAAAGATCCGAGACCTCATCTGCCACCTGTTCGGGATCGGCGGCAGGCAGGTCGATCTTGTTGAGCACCGGCAGGATCTCGAGATTATTGTCCAGGGCCAGATAAGTGTTTGCCAGCGTCTGCGCCTGGATGCCCTGAGCGGCGTCAACAACCAGAAGTGCGCCTTCGCAGGCTGCCAGGCTGCGCGATACCTCATAGGTGAAATCGACGTGGCCGGGCGTATCGATCAGGTGCAGCATGTATTCATGGCCGTCTTTAGCCTTGTAGAGCACCCGCGCCGCCTGGGCCTTAATAGTGATGCCGCGTTCACGCTCCAGATCCATGGTGTCGAGCATCTGCTCGGTTATCTGCCGGCCGCTGACCGTGTTGGTTATCTCAAGGATGCGGTCGGCAAGCGTCGACTTCCCATGGTCGATATGGGCGATGATGGAAAAATTCCGGATTGAATCCTGGTTTGTCATAGTGAACCGATTTTAGCAGAGAGCGGCGTCGGGCGAGGAGAAGGCAGCAGTGACAGGTCCGTCCATTGAGTCAGACGCGGCGGGCTTTGCGGACCAGCTGCAGCTCCGGCATGCGGGCGAGCAGGGCCAGGATCAGGAAGACGGTGGCGCCAGCGGTGAAGGCCAGGCCGATCGCGAGTACCTGCGGCACCAGGGCCCGGCCCAGCCACGAATCGATGCCCGTCCAGGTAGCATAGGAAGCGGCGGCTCCAGCGGCAGATACCGCGATCACAGTCAAACCGGACCTGAGGATGGCGCGGCCGTCGATCCGGCCCAGTTCGCTTCGCATGAAGGCCAGGAGCACGATAAAAGTTATCATCGAGACTATCGAGGTCGAAAGCGGGATTCCGCCCAATCCGAACGGCTTGATGAATATCCAGTTCAGGACGGCGTTGACCGCAAGATTCCCGACGGCGGCGATAGTAGGCAGCCAGGGACGTCCCAGCGAGAAGAATCCGCGGGTGAGCAGGGCGCTGCAGCCGCTGAAGGCACTGCCGAAGGCGAAGAAGAAGAGCGCCGACGACACCAGCTCGGTGTTTTCCGCAGTGAAGCGGCCATGCTCATATGCCAGCCGGACGATAGGCTCCGAGAGGACCAGGATGAACGCGGATGCCGGGATCAGCATGAAGAAGATCACCCTGACGCCCAGCGTGATAGTCGAACGGAACTTGTCCCGGTCGCCGCGTGCGGCGATTCGCGACAGCGTCGGGAACAGGACTGTGCCGATCGCAATGGCAAAGAGCGCCTCCGGCAGCTGGTAAAGCCTGAAGGCGAAGGTCATCGCCGCCACCCCTCCAGTGCCCAGGAACGAGGCGAACTGCACGTCGACGACGCCGTTCAGATTGATGAGGCCTAGACTGACACTGACCGGCAGCAGCAGGGCTCCCACCTGCCGCACATGCGGGTTGCGCCAGGCCAGACTGAAGCCGAGCCTGCCGCCGCGGCCTTTTAGAGCCGGAAGCTGCATCAGCAGTTGCACGACTGTACCGATCAGGATGCCCCAGGCCAGAGCGTCGACGCCCAGCTGTTCGTGGCCGAAGATGATGGCCACAAGAATTATCATGTTCCAGAAGATTGGCGCCACCGCCGGTAGCGTGAAGTGCTCGAACGAGTTGAGGATCGAGGCTACGATCCCGGTCAGAGCCAGAAAGATCACAGTCGGAAAGAGCAGGCGGGACATGCGCACTATCTCCGCCATCATCGCCGGATCGTCCCTGTAGCCGGGAGCGAAGAGAGGCATTATCTGGGGCGCGAAGATCATGCAGATCACAACCAGGCTGCCCATGATCAGGGTGACCAGAGTGAAAATAGTGCGGGCGACCAGCCATGCTTCCTGCCGCTGGTCTTTTTCCAGAAGCCCGGCGAACACCGGTATGAGCGCAGCGCTGAGGGCCGCCTGGGCGATGATGATCTGCATCGTCGCCGGAACCAGGAAGGCGACGTCGAAGGCGCTCATGTCGGCGCCGGCGCCGAAATAAGCCGCGGTCAGGATCTCCCGGACGTAACCGAAGACGCGGGACGCCGCGGTTGCGCCGACAACGATCAGGGCCGCCGCCGCAAGGCGGCGGCCCGCAGGCACTCGGTCAGGTTCGATTATCGGGATCTCAGGCAAATTCTCCTCCGGCGGGTCCAGAACTTGTTCTGCGACCGCGCAGCTGTTCCTTTCTATGGTGCGGGCGTCAACTCACGATCCAATGTCTCACCGCATTCAAAATATAGGTGTTATGAAAAGGCCATGTGGAGTTATAATATAGATGAGTCCCAAGATAAGAAGATGGGCTGAAACTCCAACCGGCAGTTTAACCGGGAAATAGTTTACTATGGACCGTCAGCAATCCTCACTTGGGGCTCTTGCTTGTGCCCGGACTCCCGTCAGGGCGCATTTTTTATGGACGATCTCCAATACTTTCTAACGACCTTTGCCATAATCCTGGGCGCCTCCTTCATCCAGGGCGCTACCGCGTTCGGTTTCGCCTTGGTCGCGGTGCCTCTTTTGATACTGCTGATGCCCGCTACCGACGCAGTCGCCCTCAGCCTTGCGCTCGGAACGCTTCTCAACCTGTTCATGGTCCGCATCGAAAGATCCCGCATCGCCTGGCGCGAGATCGGCTGGCTGATACCAGCTGCCGCTGCCGGCGCCATCGCGGGCATGTTCCTGCTGAAGAGTCTCGACGGCCCCCTGTTCAAGGCGTTCATAGCTATGACATTCCTGGTCATGGCCCTGCTCATGCTCACCGGCCGTTCCTGGAAAGCCGGCCCGGGACAGAGCCTCAGACAGACAGTGGGATTCTTGTCGGGACTGCTTAACGGCGCCACCAGCATGGGCGGACCGCCCGTGGTACTCTACCTGACCGGACGAGGCCTGACCAAAGAAAGGCTCCGCGGCACGCTGGCGATGTTTTTTCTGATGGGCAATCTCGCGGCACTGGCGGCATTTGTCGCCGGCGGCCTTTTTGATTCAGAACTGGCCGTCTCGACTCTTATCCTTGCAGCGGCAGTGATTCCCGGCAGCCTTGCGGGCAGGGCTCTTACTTCCCGGCTTCATCCTGTATCGTTCCGGAGGCTGGTCCTTGCTTCAATGGCGACTCTCGCCATCATGGAGATCGGGTTGAACCTGGCTGCTCTGTAAGCAATAAGACCTCATCCGGGTCCATCATCTGGTCCGTTATTCCAACCTTGTTTTCTACGGGAATACTCTGAGTAACGTAAACCCTGGCGCTGTCGATATTAGTAAAAGAGCCCCGGGAGGTTGTGAGTCGGACCAACGGAGCGCTCCGGTAGCAGAGGAAAAGCGGACAAGTCACCGCCGAGTACGATGAAGCGAAAGCAAGACGGAGCGGGTGTGGATCTGAAGGTCAGAGACGAAGATCACCCGGGGCAATTATTATTCGCCGCGGCCGCCGCTATTTTAGCGGCGGCCGCCTGCATTTTCCTCAAATATCTATCCTGACTGCAGCAATAAATCCTCACCTGAAAGCTGCACGCTTTAATGCAGGTTCCCTGAACGAGAATCCAAGCCTACTGACCAGATGCGGCCTGTAATTTTGTCAGCGTCTCTTCCAGCAGTTTGATCTCGCTGCCATAAGCGGCCCAGTCGCCAGCCCTCTGCGCCTGAACGGCCTTGTTGTAATGATCCATGGCCGAGTCGGCCAGCTGCTTCACCGTCTGGGTGGTCTCCGGTGCCGGCGTGGTCGTGCCCCCGGTTGTTGTGCCGGTGGATGTCCCTGGTGCTCCTCCCGAGGGGGTCTTCTCGGGAAGACCTGTGAACGGAGTCGCGAATATCTTCTGCAGAGCCTTGCTGAGGTCTTCCTCCATGGCTACCCGGCCACCATATGAAACGAGCACCCGCTTGAGCTCCGGTATCTGTCCGTTGGCTGCCTTAAGGTACAGCGGCTCGACATAGATGAGCGAATCGTTGATGGGTATCACCAGCAGGTTGCCATAGCTCACCTGACTGCCGCTCTGGTTCCACAGGGTTATCTGCCCGGATATGGTCGGATCCTGGTTGAAGCGCGCCTGGATCTGCGTCGGCCCATAGATCAGCTTGTCCTTCGGGAACTTGTAGACCAGCCGCTCACCGTATGTCCCGGGATCGGACTTGGCCGCCATCCAGGCGATCATGTTATCGCGGTTGTTGGGGCTGAACGGCAGCAGCAGCATGAACTCTTCCTTCTGCTGGCCGGGCAGCCGCATGATCACATAGTAAGGATCCATGGGAACCTGCCGGTTCTCGATGGAGGTCCTGGAGATACTCCACAGGTCTTCCTTGTTGTAAAACACCCGGGGGTCGGTCATATGATAGGTGGAGTACATCTCCGCCTGGGCCCGGAACAGGTCTTCGGGATAACGGAGATGTTCGCGCATCTGAGCGGACATCTCATCGCCTGACCTGAAAAGATCCGGGAAGATCTTGCGATAAGTCTGGATAATTGGGTCGCTCTCGTCATTCACGTAGAAGACAACATCGCCGTTGTAGGCATCCGCTACGACCTTCACCGAGTTGCGCATGTAGTTGAAACCCTCGCTGGAGCCCTCGGCTGACGGCTGCGAATAAGGATAATAGCTGCTGGTGGTGAAAGCATCCTGGATCCAGAACAGCCGCCCGTCGACCAGGACCATATAGGGATCTCGGTCATATTCGAGGAATGGCGCGATGTTACGGATGCGGTCGGCGATATCGCGGTGGATCATGATACGCGACTCGCCTGCAACCGCGTCGCTCACCAGGAGCTTCAGACTGGCAAAACGCCAGCTGAACGCCAGCCGGTGCCAGGCCGTCGATACATCCACCCCACCATTGCCCTCATAGGTCGTATAGACATTGTCGTCACCCTTGGGATAGTCGAACTCCTGCGTGGTGCTTCTGACCACGATGTACTCACTGGACTGCTCGCCGTAATAGATGGCGGGGTTCGCCACGTTCAGCTCCGGATAGGAGACCTGCGGAGGGATATCCCTGATTATCAGCTGGGGCAGGCCTTCCGCGGTCGACTGGGCCACCGGGCTCATGGCGAGGCCATATCCGTGGGTGAAGACCAGATGCTCGTTCTGCCAGGTCTGGGCGGCCGCCGATAGGGCGCCTGACTTGAGTTCCCTTGGCGAGAGCATCACCTGCTGCAGCCGGCCGTCGATCATGTAACGGTCGACGTCAACATCCCTGAAATTGTAGTAGGGACGGATGACCTGGATCTGGTTGTAAGTCTGTCCCAGAGTGCGCGGCTCCCAAAGCCGGATGTTGTTGGCGGTGGCTGAATTCGCCTGCAGGTCAGCCGGGGTCAGGGAGTCCACTGCGGCGAAGGCCTGCTCCTCGATGGGATCGAGATCGAAAGCCTTGCGGGTGAAATCGATGTTGTACTTGATGTACTGCTCTTCCTTGGCCAATTCGTTCGGGGCCACCTGGTACTGCTGCACGATGAAGGGATAGACCTTGCCGGCGAAGATCGCCGTCAGGATGATGATGCCGATGGCGATTATCGGCAGCTTCCAGCCGCGAAAATAAATATTCACCAGGAACAGCACCGCGGCCACCACCGCCACGGCCGCCAGGAACTTGTAGACCGGTAACTGGGCGTGGACATCCGTGTAGCTTGCTCCGAACACGACCCCCCGCGGCGAGAACATGAGCACATAGCCCTTGAGCAGGTAGCCTGCTCCAAGGGTCAGCATCATCAGCCCCATGATGACTGAAAGATGAGCTTTCACATGTGGCGCGAAAACGACCTTGTTCTCAGACCAGCTGATCGCGTAATCGAAGAAGTGGATGCCGGCTGTGGCAAACAGGGTGAAGATGAGCGTCCACCAGACGAAGGACTGCAGGGTCCTCAGGAAAGGCAGGATGAACACATAGAAACCGACGTCCCGGCTGAAGACAGGATCGGCGATGCCGAATTCCGTGGCGTTGAAGAATTTGAGGAGCTGCTCCCAGGAAGCGCCGACTGCGGTGGCGGCGATCAGAGTCGGCAGGATAAGCATCACCGGAATCAGGATCCTGACCAGGCGGTCCGGAATCGAGGCCCGCTCGATGACATCCGAACCGGGACCTACCTGAAAACGCGGCGCCAGGCGCCGGGCAAGAAGGATGTTGCCGTAAACGCACAGGAAGAATACTGCGCCGGCTGCCAGGCCGAGCCCCAGTTTGGCGGTTATGATCTTCCAGAAGACAGAGGTATAGCCGACCTCACCGAACCACAGCCACTCAGTGTAATAATAGATCCCCCTGCTGAGGAAGAAGAAGATGAAGATGAAGGTGATACCCGCTAGGGTCCAGGGCCAGCGCCGGCGTTTCTTCCCCGGTTTCTTCGGCCTGATCGGCCTGACATTGCCTTCAGGCGGCGGGCCTGCGGAGTCCAGCTTGAGCCATTTGGACAGCTGGTCCCACAATTTAGAGAAGGGTTCGTAAGGTTCAGGTTTCATGAGTTGAGGAATTCTATGCTATTACGACTTATCCTGCCCCGGGGGGCTGATAGGCAAACCAGGCTCCGGCTAAGGCACGGAAAGGTTTCCCTCACCGCAATCTTTGTGGTATTATTCGCCCTTGCGTGTAGAGTACACGCGCAGATAGTAATTCAACGCCCATAAACTGTTTGGAGTTCGGATTGGCGAATACAAGGCAGCAACGCAAGCGTGTGAAGATCGCCGAGCGTGAGCGCTCGGAGAACCTGAAGTACAAGTCACGGATCAAGACCATGTTCAAGACCCTCACCGTGGCCGCCCAGGAGGACAAGGAGCGGGCTGCAGCGCTTGGTATCGAACTGATCTCCCTGATCGACAAGGCCGCGAGCCGCGGTGTCATCCATGAGAATAATGCCGCCCGGAAGAAATCCCGCGTGGCTTCCATCGTCGAGCTTGCCGAAGGCACCGGCAAGGTCAAAGGCCCCGCTACCCGGGATGCTAAAGGCGAGAGCAAGTCGGACAAACGTACCGGCCGCGCCAAGGCCAAGTCTGAGAAGAAGGCTGCGGTAGCGCTGAAGCAGAAAGCGAAGGCTGAAGCCGCGGCCAAGGCTGAGAAGGCCAAGCCGAAGAAAGAAGAGGCTGAGGAAGCTCCCGCTGCTGAGGCTGCCGCTGAAGAAGCTCCTGCTGAGGAAGCACCGGCTGCGGAAGAGGCTCCTGTTGAGGAAGCACCGGCTGAGGAAGAAGCTACTGCTGAGGTTGCGGAAGAACCTGCCGCCGAAGAACCTGCGGCTGAAGAAGCTCCTGCGGAAGAAGCTCCTGCAGAGGCTGAGGAAGCTCCCGCCGAAGAGGCTGAAGAGAAGCCTGAATAACGGCGAGCCCGGAAACGGGCGCTCGATAATGTTGAACCCCCAGCGCGCGAACAGCGCGCTTTTTTTTGCACGATTGGCAGCAAACAGACAAACGCAGAATCCGGCCGCTTTTGGTTTCCTGGATATGCATCATGTCCGGCTTCGGCATATACGCAGCAGCGTAAATATGATAAAAAAGGTGACTGATGTCAGCTGAAATCGAAAACCTGCTCAAGGAGCGCCGCTACGGCGCTGTTACCGACAGGCTCTATGAGGACCCCTCTCTGGTGGAGGATCTCGTTGAGCTGCTTGGAACAACTGACAGCAATACCCAGGTAGGGATCCTCAACATTTTGGGGCGGTATGGCTTCGACCATCCTGAGCTGGTCTATCCTCACGTTGGCGCGATGATGAGGGCGCTCGAAGAAAACGATGAACTGAAATCGGACGTGGCCTGCGCCCTCGGCAATCTTGTCTTCACCTCCCGCGACAGGTCAGCCGACGTCATGCCCAAACTATCCGAGCTTTTCCATGAAGAAGACAGCTTCCTGCGGCAGGATGCAGCGGCGGCGATCGGCAACATCGGCTTCAATTTCCCTGACCTGGTGGAAAAGGAGATCGAAGGACTCAAGACGATGCTCGATTCTGATGACGAGGACGAGCGGGAGACCGGCGCCCAGGCGCTCGGCAAGATCGGAATCAACTCACCAGAAGTCATCAAGGATTCGTTCCCGAAACTGGTCAAGGTCCTGGAGCATGCCAAGGAGGCAAGTTGCGGCGGCATCATCTCCGCCTTCGGGGCGCTGGGCTATCACTATCCGGAGATGGTTGGCGAGCAGATCCCCAGACTGGTCGGTTACCTCCACAGCTCCAACCAGGTCGCGGTCAAGAACGCGGTGATGGCGCTGGGGATAATCGGGATGACTCAGCCGGACCTGATCGAACCTGCATTGCCTGAGCTGCGCAAACTGGCGGAAGATCCCGACCGGGAGATCAGGCTTAACGCGATGGTCGCTATCTCAAAAAGCGAGTAGGTTCTAGTTCTCGATCTTCTGGCGCGCATGAGTCCAGGCGCGCAATCCACCCTTGAGGTTATATACTTCCTCGAATCCGTTATCTGTAAGATAAGCGCAGGCACTCGCCGAACGGCGGCCAGTGCGGCAGCTTACCAGGACAGGACGGCTCTTATACTTGTCGAGGCTGTCAAGGCGCTGCGGAAGTTGCCTCAGAGGCACATGGTTCGCCTTGGGGATCCGGCCGGCTGCGTACTCCGCCGAAGTGCGCACATCGAATACGACCGCGCCCTTCCTGTTGATAAGCGCTGCTGCTTCGTCGGCACCGATCTCGGTGATACCGGTCGCGGAACCACCCGAAGCCAGAGCGGCGTTCCGCAGCCGGGAGCCGATGCGCCACATGACCACCGCGCCTAGTCCCCCGATCAAAAACATCAAAATCCCTGATTGCATATTATGCCTCCGCTTCCTGTGAATTTTCCTGAGCCTTTTCCTGTGCCCTGAGCTCGTCCAGTTCGTCTTCCAGTTCCAGCAGTTCGAATTCCATCCGGGGCTTGCTCGAGTGATGCGGCATGTTACTGCGCAATAACCTGATCTCTTCCTTGAGCTCCTCGATGCGCTTCCTGCGGGCTTCTTCGGTCATTTTTGCCTCCATGAAACCACGTGCGAGATATATTCCAGAGATTCCGGAGTATTCCGCCGCTGATGTTAATGCTTTAGATGCTGGAGTCGGCTTGAGGATTCAAAGTAACCTGCCGATCCGCCGCTAGGTCGAGGCCGTCACACGATATCCATGACCCGCGCCACCGCTGTCTCCAGGGCCAGGTCCGGCCTCAGGTCGCGGCGGCCTTTCATATCGGCGTCCAGTTCCGCGAGGATCTGCACTGCCTGCTGCAGCCCAGCCGCCGTGAAGTTGACACTCTGGTCGGCAAGCTTGCGCGCTGGATATGGTTTGAGGCCGAGCGAATGGGCGGCGCCCATGACATCCTCTCCCCTCTCCTTGGCGCTCACCACTACGCAGAGGTTCTTGAGATGTTTCGAGATCGAGAAGAAGACTGAAGTCGGCGCGGTGCGGTCAGCGAGCAGTTCCTCCAGATGCCGGAATACCGCTTCCCGATCCCTCTTGCCCAGGGCATCGGTCAGGTCCCAGACCCGGACTTCCGGGGAGACCCAGCAAAGCTCCTCGATGTCGGCCATGGTGACTTCGCTGCGACCGAGATATGTGGCCAGCTTGTCCAGCTCGCTGAGGATGCCTCGCTGGTCCGAACCGGCCAGGGTGATGATGCGGCGGGCTTCCGCCGGCGCCATCTTCAGGCCCCGGTCGTGCGCCTGCTCCTGCACCCAGGCTGGCAGGTTCGACGGCCGCGGAGCGTCGTAGGTCAGTACCTGGCCCGCGTCAGCGACCGCTTTGAACAGGCCTTCGTTCTTGCGGATGCCGCCGCCGACCAGCGCCAGGCAGGTCGATTCCGATGGCATGGCCAGATAGTTGGCGATGATGTCCTTGTCAGCCTTGTGCCAGGAGCCCACGTCGGTTACCAGTACAAGCCGCACGCCATCGCCGAAGGGCAGGGTGCTCGCCGCCTGGACCACAGTGGACGCGTCTTCCGTGGCGGCGTCGAAGGCATCGACGTTCAGGTCGGTGCCGGATTCCTTGATGACCCGGTCGCGCAGGCGGCGCATCGCCTTCTCCACCTTGGTGCTATCGCTGCCTGTGATCAGGTATACAGGTTTGAGTGTGTCTTTTTTCTTCGCGCTCAAAGGCTCTACCTCATTGGTCTGCTGTATTATCCGGCTTGCCGGCCTGGTCCGACGTCTTCTGGGTCATCGCTCGGTCGATATCTCGATGCCCTCATCAGTCTGCGCCACCTTTATGGTTCCCTGCTGGTCGGTCCTGAATATCTTCGTTCCGGATTCCCTGAGCTTGTCCAGCGTGCTCTCTGCGGGATGCCCGTAAGTGTTGCCCTGCCCCACAGAGATGATGGTGGCGTCCGGCTTGAGCTTGTCGAGCGTGCGCTCCAGCGCCGGGTCCTTGCTGCCGTGGTGGCCGATCTTGAAGACCTCCACCGGCTGCAGCTCCAGAGAGGCGAGCGTCTCCTCCTCCCCGTCCCCGGGACAAAGTATATCAAGCCCATGGTATGCAGCCACTAGGACCACGGAATTGGCATTAGTATCGTCAGGACTCGGCGTGTCTCCCGGGCTGAGGCACTCCAGGGTGAGGTCACCGAACCTGAGCGTCTGCCCCCGGCGCAGGGATGCGTAGGGGATGCTCTTTTCCTTCACCAGCTTGAGGAAGTCGCGGTACTGTGGACTCGAGGATGGAAAGCCGGAGTCGAAGACAGCGGCGACCGGATACTCATCGAGCACTTCATCAAGGCCGCCCAGATGATCCGCGTGCGGATGGGTGAGGATGACCGCATCAAGACTGGTCACCCCGCCGGCTTTCAGCCGGTCGATGACTTCCGAGCCGGGGCCGCCGTCGATGAGCACCGTGGCTCCTCCCGGCACCTGGATCAGGGTGGCGTCGCCCTGGCCTATGTCGAGGAAGGAAACAGTGTAGGCGGATGGCGGCATGCCAGTAGCACCGCCGCCGAAACAGGCCATCCCGAGCAGCGCGGCCAGCAGCAGGGCCAGAGCCAGGCTGTAGCGCCGGCGGCCCTTCAGCCATGCGGCCATGCCCGGGATGCCGATGGTCCTCGAGATTATCACCATGCCGGTTAGCATACCGTAGAAGATGCCGATTGCCATCAATCCGGGAGTTCCGGAGTTGTAAACGGCATCCGGCATCGCGGCGAAGAAGTTAGCGACCATGATCAGGTATCCGGTGCAGGTAGCGGATATCCCGTTCAGCGTCCAGGCAGCAAGAGAAGAGACGGGCGACAACAGGATGGAAAGGGTGCCCAACAGCATCACCGGACCGGCGACGGGAGCGGCAGCGACATTCGCCGGCACTGTTACCAGGGATATCTGATTGAAGTGATACATCATGACCGGCGCCGTAACCAGGCTGGCCGCGGTGGTGATGGCGATGGCCTCGCGCAGGGCTGCTGGCAGAACGGCAAGCGGAGCGCTGAAGAGCGGCGCCACAAAGAAGATGGCGATCACGGCCCCGAAGGAAAGCTGGAAACCCGGATCCAGCAGGCTCCAGGGATTGATGGAGAGGATGATCGCCGCTGCCAGCGCCAGGAAATGCCAGGCATTCGTCTGTCTTGAGAACAGGTAGGCCGCGAGTCCCAGCACGCCGACGATGCCCGCCCGCACTATCGACGGACCCGCGCCTGTAAGCGGCACGTACAGGCAGATGACCAGCATGGCTATCGCGGTAGCCGCCAGCCTGGGCACCAGGAGCGCCCGGCAGATCAGCATGATTATGAAACCGAGCAGCACCACGTTCTGGCCGGACACCGCCAGCAGATGGAGCAGCCCCGCTGCGCGGAAATCAGCTATGACCTCCTCGGAGATATCGTCGTCGTCACCGAGCACCATGCCCCTCAGGAGTTCGCTGGCGTCGCCCCAGCCGCCAGCGCCGAGGGACTCGCGGGAGTGACGACGGATGCCATCGATCAGGCCGGCGAGGCCGGCGCGCCGCCCTGGCAGCAGTTCGACCTTTTCGTATAAGCCGGAAACAACTGTGTTGATGCCGCGGCGCCTCAAATACTGGCCGTAATCGAAATCGGCGCCCGGCGTCGAATCAGGCTCCCGGACAGTGCCGCTGATCCTGAGCCTGATCCCCTCATCGAGAATCGCGCCGATTCTGGCGGGGCACTTGCCGCCACAATCCAGCTGAACAAGGACATCCTCATCGACATCGAGCTGGACGCCGTATTTGCTCAGATGGTCGGCATGGGCGATGAACGATATCCTTTCACCTTTGAGACGCGCCGGTTCGGAGACAGTGGCGGTCACACTCATCCATTTGCCGGACTGCTCGGCCAGCAGGCTCTTTCCGAGCATCTCGAGCCTGATAGAGCCCATGAAAAGGCCTGAAAAGGAGAAAGCAAGAAGGAGAAACAGGAGTTTCATCTGTGAGCGGCGCACTCTGAAGGCTGCAAACAAGGCTATCGCGCAGACTAAAGCCGCGGCGACCGAAATCCCTTTCGAATGCAGGTAAAGACTGGAAGAAAGCCCGGCGATATATGTAATAGCGAGCAAAGTCGGATGACCCACAGTCATTATTACCATGCTGCAGGCGGCTGAAATCGACTTTTGCACTGTTTTCAAAACATTAAGCTTGGGTTAAAAGCACCTTAACCTGTAAAAATAGTGGTAAAAACAGTGCTGTTTATGGTAAAAATAGATATGTGTCGATGATGTCCCAGCCCACCCGTCTGGGGCAACTGTAGATTAAAGCTGCAATTTGGGCTTTCCTGTAAGGGGTCATGCTGCTCCTTGCTGGGGGGGAAGACCAGGACCGTAGCTCTGCAGATCGGCACCTTCTACCAACCGGCGACGCTGCCGCGAGGCGGCGTCGCCGGGTAGTCGTAAGCAGGACACGCCCAGCCTCTCCAGACACCTTGCCTCCCACTTTCTCCTGTACGTTCATCCGTTCCTCTCCAACACCCTCTTGTGATTAAAGAAATCTCTTGATTCTGGCGAAGTACTTTTTGTCGAAACCGCCTGCATCTTAAGGAGGTCCAAAGGACACTTAAGCAGGCTTCTAAATACCGGAGATCTCGCGATGCTCCTACTTTTTCAGGGAAGCGGGCGTGGGCGGTTTCGACTCCTTCTACCAACCGGCGGCGCCAGAAATGGCGCCGCAGGCGTTTTCAGTCCCTTTCACTTCGGTCAGATGACCACCCGACCCTTGAGCCCTTCGAACTTGGCCGGCCCTATCCCGGGGACTTCCAGAAGCTCCTCGACTGTGTTGAATCCACCATGCGCATCCCGGTACTCGATTATCTTCTGGGCTGTCTTGGGTCCGATCCCGTCGAGTTCAGTCAGCTGATCGACCGTCGCCGCGTTGAGGTTGACTGGTTGGCTTGCCCCTGATGCTGAGGTTGAGCCGCCTTCGGCGGTAGCTGTTGCCCCGCTCGCTACACCCGTGCCCCCCTGTATCGCGGCGGCGCCTTGCTCGGGAACAACGAGTTGCTGCCCGTCCGCCATCTTTGCCGCAAGGTTTATCTGGATAAGGTCTGCTGAAGGAGTGGCGCCGCCGGCCTTTTCAAGCGCGTCGGCTACACGGGAATTTGCATCCAGTTCATATAGTCCTGGCCTGGCTACCGCGCCGATGACGTGCACCTTGAGACGCGGCGCAGGGCGGTCTTCCTTGTTGCCCAGGGTAACGGCAGGGGCCGCGATGCCTTCAGGGGTATTCAACTGGCCGCGGAGGTAGTTGGCGCCGACGAGGAGGATGATCAGGCCGACGACAGCCCAGGCAACAAGCTGCTGGCGGGTCAAGCCCGGCATGGGTGAGGATTCCTTATTCGGTTCATTTACGCTTCCGCTCGAATTTCCGTATCAACATGGGTGCGCTACAGCATCCCATCAACCACTCGTGGCGCGCATTCTATATTCGTGAGTCGCAGGTTTCAATGCCTGTGATGAAAAATCAGCGAGGTTCGCTGAAAAACTTTCGAAATTGCGGAAAATATATTGACGGAATCATCGTTGACCTTTATCCTTACATTCCCGTGAATAATCTAGGTTCAAAAACCATAATGGGAATCCTGCTGGGTGGAGTTTTCGAACTGGTCCTGATCGGCGTCGCCTTTGATTTTGCCGCATCCGGTGGAGAAGCGAGGACATTCACTGTAAGCTCCGCGGCGACACCGGCATATCAGACTTCCATTGCAGGAAATGCCGCGAGAGCCGCTCAGACTCTCCAGGCGTCAAGGGCTGCTGCGGCGGCGGAAGCAGCCCGGCAGGCTCAGGCGGCACAGGAAGCTTCTGCCTCTCAGGCAGCTGCGGCTGATGGCAGCACTACCGCAGACATGAGCGCGGCGGGCTATACCGAAGAGGAGATCCTGGCATATCTGGCTGCCAACGGCTACGGCTTAAGCGGCGGGGGCAGCGGCGACTACTACATCCCCCCATCGACCGGCTTCAGTCCCTGGACCGGAAACAACGGTGAGACCTGGGCGTCAGGGAATGCCAGCTGGTAGCACGTTAGTATAGCGGCGGGATTTGGTTTTTCCACGGGAAAGAGTCTGCGAAGTTTCGGCCGGAATTCTGTTTCAGAAGGAAGAGTCAGCGAAGATCAGGGCGGATTGGTATTTTCCGCTGCAACGGCTGTCGAAGACCTGAAGTGGAAGCGGGAAATACCAATCCGCCCCACCAGCTGTCGAAGATCTGAAGTGGAAGCGGAAAATACCAATCCGCCCCACAGGCCTCCTTACTTAACCACCAGGTTCACAAGCCTTCCCGGCACGACTATCTCCTTGACCACCTGTTTATCCGCGGTATATCTCGCGACCTTCTCACTGGCGTGGGCAGCCTTGAGCAATTCTTCTTTTCCAGCTGACCTCGCTGCCTGCAGACGGTCCCGAACCTTGCCGTTCACCTGCACGACCAGCTCGTAGGTCTCATCCTCGAGAAAACGCTCGTCTGCATTCCGCCATGGCTCGAGCCACAGGCGCCCGTTGCCCAGGCGGTCCCAGAGCTCAGCGCAGACATGAGGCGAGAACGGATCGAGGAGTCTGACCACTGTCTCCGCAACGAAGCGCAGGACGCGCCTGCCGTCATCCGACCTGAATAGCCCGTCCTTGGCCAGGTAGGCATCGTTCACCAGTTCCATGACGGCGCTTATGGCTGTGTTGAAGCGGAAGCGCTCAGATATGTCAGCGCTGACCTTGGCGATCGTCTGGTTGGCCTTCCGCACGAGTTTCAGCGCATCAGCATCGACGCGGCCGAAATCAGAATTAGAGAGCGGCTCGGTCTTCTCGATGATCTCGCTGACCAGCCGCCAGACCCTTCCCAGAAAACGGAATGTGCCGTCGATGCCCTGATCCTGCCACTCCACATCCAGCTCGGGCGGACCAATGAACAGGATATACAGCCGCAGCGCGTCGGCGCCGTACTTCTGGACGTGGTCGTCTGGATTGACCACGTTACCCTTGGACTTGCTCATCTTGGCGCCCTGGTAATAGATCATCCCCTGGGTGAAAAGGTTGTTGAAAGGTTCCTCGAAATCGACCATATCCAGGTCATAGAGGACCTTGGTGAAGAAGCGGGCGTACATCAGGTGCAGGATCGCGTGCTCGACGCCGCCGATATACTGGTCTACCGGCATCCAGAAATTGACGATCGCCGGATCGAATGGTTCGCGGTCGTTCGACGGATCGGTATAACGCAGGAAATACCACGACGAATCGACGAAGGTATCCATGGTATCCGTCTCGCGGGTAGCGGCGCCGCCGCACTGAGGACAGGTCGTGTTGACGAATTCCAGGTTGGTGGCGATCGGCGATTTGCCCTTGGGGGCGTAGTCATCCACCTCGGGCAGCAGCACTGGCAGGTCCTTTTCCGGGACCGGGACGATGCCGCACTTCTCGCAATAGATCATGGGGATGGGAGCGCCCCAGTAGCGCTGGCGGCTCACCAGCCAGTCACGCAGGCGGTAACTGATGGCTCCCTTACCCTTCCCTTCGGTTTCCAGCCAGCCGGTGATCGCCTTGCCGGCCTCGCGGTTGTCGACGCCGTCGAAACGGCCGGAGTTGACCAGCATGCCCTCTTCCTCGAAAGCGGCCGTCATGGTCGGGCCGGCGTCGGCTGTTTCAGCGCCATCCGGGGAGGTGACCACTACACGAACATCGATGCCGAACTTGCGGGCGAACTCGAAATCGCGCTGGTCGTGGGCCGGTACCGCCATGATGGCGCCGGTTCCATATTCCATCAGTACATAATCGCTGACCCAAATCGGGATCTTCTCGCCATTTACCGGATTCAACGCGTGGTGGCCGGTAAACACTCCGGTCTTTTCGCGCTCGGTCTCGGAGCGGTCGGCAGTGGATTTCATCCGGGAGAGCGCGCAGTATTCCCTGACCGCGGTCTCATATTCGGTTCCGTCCACCAGCTCGTTGACCAGCTCGTGCTCAGGCGCAAGCAGGAAGAAGGTCGCGCCAAAAAGGGTGTCCGGCCTGGTTGTGAAGACCGGTATCTCGATGTCAGTGTCTTCGACGCCGAAGATGACCTCGGCTCCCTCGCTGCGGCCGATCCAGTTGCGCTGCATGGTGATGACCCGTTCGGGCCATGACTGCAGCTGGTCGAAATCCTTGAGCAGCCGCTCGGCATAATCGGTTATCTTCAGGAACCACTGGGCCAGGTTGCGGATCTCTACGGTTGCGCCACAGCGCTCGCATCCGCCCTGGACCACCTGCTCGTTGGCCAGCACCGTGGCGCAGGACGGACACCAGTTGACCGCTGCCTCCTTGCGATAGGCGAGGCCGCGTTCGTAGAATTTGAGGAAGAAATATTGGGTCCAGCGATAATACTCCGGATCGCAGGTAGCCAGCTCGCGGCTCCAGTCGATGGAAACGCCGAGCCGGTGGAGCTGTTTCTTGATGTTTTCCGTGTTGATTCGGGTGAGCTCGGCGGGATGGAGGCCGGTCTTTATAGCGGCGTTCTCCGCGGGCAGGCCGAAAGCATCGTAGCCCATCGGGTGGAAGATGATCGAGCCGTTGCGGGCCCGGAAACGGGCGATGACATCGCCCATGGTGTAGTTCTTCACATGGCCCATATGCAGAGAGCCGGAGGGATAGGGCAGCATCTCCAGCACGTAGCTTTTGAGGGAACGATCGGCAGATCCGGGAGTCTCGGGATCCGGCGCCTCGAAGGCGCGTTCCTCCTCCCAGACCTGCTGCCACTTTGTCTCTATCTCTGCGGGATTATATTTGTCCATGAGCCGCGAACATTATAACAGCAGCGGCGCATATTGCAGGAGCAGCCGTGGCGGCGGCGAAACTCACCTGCAACAGGCGGATCAACCTGGACGCTTCGTCTGATTGAACACGCCACTGCGGCAGGCCGCGGTTCAGTCAGAAATCCTAACGGGAGGGCGGATGAGAACCGGAATAGCAAGGATGCTCGCATGGCTGGCGCTGATCGAGGGCATGGTGGCCATCGTCGTGAAATTATGGACTGATGGCACCCTTCTGGGCATCAGTGGCGGTGGTTATCTGAAAGCTGCGATGGCAACCCTGTTGATGGCGATATTCCTGATACTGGACGACCTGCGCGACATGTACCGCCGCGCCCACGCTTAGGGAATCAGATAGATATCCAGCAGCGGTGGGGAAAGTCTCCAGCGGGCACGGTGCCCCGCGCCTAGCCGCAGGTCCACTCACCTTTGCGTCCCTGGGACCACATCCAGGCGGCTGCCTGTATCTGGGAATGGCCGTCATAGATGCTCTGGCCGCCGAACGGGGTTCCCGCCCAGGTGCCGGGATTGAACTGGAAAAGGCCCTTGCAGACACCGTTATCGGCGTTGGGGTCTCCACCGCTCTCGCAGATCATGACCCTGTATAAGGCCGCCGGATCCTGCCCGTAAGCCTCTGCTGCCTCGACCAGATATGGCCCCCACTCCCCGAACTGCTCTGTCGCGGCCTGGTTCTTGCTTGCCTGTTCCTGCTGCTTTCTTTCAGTTTCCTTCAGTGTTACATAATTGATGCGAGCCTGGTCCATCCGGATCTTCCACGCCGGAATACTATAGGTGATGGAATTCTCCCGGCCCGGCCACTCGATCAGACGGCGGTCATGGGCTGCCGCTCCCTGTGCAGATTGCGCTGAGTAGACTCCTACGCCTACGACCAGCAATCCAAATACGACAACCATTGCAACATAACGCATACTGCCCTTCCGGCCTGCTGAGGCCTGTGTTTAGCCTTTATGGCAGGCAGGCGGAATACCTTCGAGGCATGGGAATAGAACGGGTGATACTGAGAAAGGAGATTACTCGAAAGGTAACCGCTTGCCGTGGAACTGCCCGACTGCGGTTGATTCAGTTGTGTGGGCGAACCTGAGTATTGTAGGTGAATAGCTACTAATACACAAGCTGGTTGTGACTTTTGTTACTAAAGCCCGCCCAGCTCGATAACAGCTATGATCCGGTAACAGGAGCCCTGATTCAGGCGGCTGAGCAGCCCGGCCAGAGGCATCAGGCCTAGAACCGCCAGGTTATAGTAGAAACGGTTGCGGCTGATCCAGCCTTTCATAAGAAAAGAACGCAGGCTCAGGTTGGCGTTTTTCTGGAGCCTGACGCTGCCGCGGCGCCCCAGACCCTTGAGCGCGCGGCCGATCATCAGCTCCAGATCGTCCTCCCGGGGCAGACCGTATTCTAGGTGATCCTGGAAGAAGGGATACTCCTCTCCCCTGACCTGCAGGTACCGCTCTGCCAGGTGCTGGTCCTGGGCTTCGGCACTTTCACCGCTGGGAACCGCGATCACCGCCAGACTATGCGCGGTCCGCAGGATCTCCCTGACCGCCTGCTCACGTTCATCCGGCGGCACGTGTTCGAGTGAGTCCACAGATATGACCGCGTCAAAACTGCGCTCGTCGAAGGGGATCCGGGTTGCCGAGCCGGTCACCTGGGTCATATGGGCGTTTTCCAGCTGGAATGAGCGGTCCAGCCCCGTCAGCTCGAAGTCCTGCGAGTAGGGCGCGAGCCCCAGGTCGCCGGAACCGACCTCGAGTACCTTCCGGGCGCCGGCCGCCTTCAGGATACTAGCCACCGGCAGATACCGGATGGCGACCTCGGTGGACTGGTCCGGGTACCGGGCCATGAGTTTTTCCACGATCTTTCCGGGGAGGCTCATGCTTTCGATGTTTCAGCTGATTTCATGTCAGCAAGCATTATTTCATATCCTCATGGCAGATAAGTTACTCCTGGCTGAAAGCAGGGTAGATTACCGCCGATGGATATCAGCCCTAAAACCAAGATCGACGACCTGTTAAGCACTTATCCCTTCCTGCTGGAATTCTTCCTGGCCAGATCACCAAAGTACAAGCTATTGAAGAATCCGGTCTCACGAAAGACCCTGGGCAAAGTCGCTTCCCTGGCCCAGGTTGCTTCCATCGGTGAGCTTGACCTCGATCAGATGCTGCTGGACATCGCCGCCGAGATCAGGGAAAAGACAGGCGATGAAGCAGCATCAGCAGGGGCGCCCGAAGACCGCGCCGCCAGGCAGGAGATCCTGAAAGGCATCATCAGGGACCTCCACGCCGGCGAAGATATGGAGATCCTCAAGCAGAGGTTCCACGATCTTATCAGGGATGTCGACGCGTCAGAGATCGCCGCCATGGAGCAGGGGCTGATCGCCGAGGGCATGCCTGAGTCGGAGATCAAGCGCCTGTGTGACGTGCATGTGGGCGTCTTCCAGGAGTCACTCGAAGCGCAACCCGCGCCCAGGGTGCCTCCGGGGCATCCTGTCTATACGTTCACCCTGGAGAACCGCGCCGTGGAGGAAATCACGAGGGAGATCACCGAACTCATCGAAAGGGCCGGCAGTATGGCGGAAGATGAGTTCCTTAGGCAGAATCAGGCGGAACTCGAAAACCTGCTGGCGCGGCTCTCGGACATAGACCTGCACTATCTTCGCAAGGAGAACCAGCTCTTCCCCATCCTCGAGCAGCATGAGATCACCGGCCCTTCCCAGGTCATGTGGGCGCTGCATGACGACATCCGCGACGCCCTGAGGACTGCCCGGGAAGAACTCGCAGCCTCAAAGGGACGTGAATCCCTGAACACAATCAGGTATCTGGTCAAATCGATCGACGACATGGTCTATAAGGAAGAGAACATCCTCTTCCCCATGGCTTTGGAGACGCTTTCAGATTCCGAATGGCAACAGGTGGCGCAAGGCGAGGGCGAGATCGGTTTTGCCTGGATCTCGCCTGAGGATGCCGGGGTTCAGGAAGCCGGTGCCGGTTCGGCCTTACCCGGTTCAGCAAGGGTGCCGGACCTGCTGGACCTCTCCACGGGGCAGCTGACTCCCCGGCAGGTGGACCTGCTGCTCACCCATCTTCCCGTCGAAGTCTCATACGTCGACGAGAACGACGAGGTCCGCTTTTACTCAAAGGTGGAACATAAGATATTCCCCCGCAGCCCTGGAGTGATCGGCCGCAGGGTCCAGAACTGTCATCCGCCTGCCAGTCTCGACAAGGTCCAGCGGATCCTCGACGAGTTCAAGGCGGGTACGAAGGATGCCGCTGATTTCTGGATAGAGAAGAAGGGCCGGTTCATCTATATCAGGTATTTTGCTGTCCGGGATGACAGTGGAACCTACAAAGGCACACTTGAAGTCGTCCAGGATGTTACCGGGATCAGGGCGCTGTCAGGTCAGCAGCGGCTGCTCGACTGGGAGTAGGCGGCCCGGCGCTCGCGGTGAATCGTCACACGGCGCAAACACAGAGAGCGCAAGCGCTCAGACGCCCGGGAACGGTCCCGGATAGTCATAGGATGCCCCGCAAGGATCCTGCGCCGTGGCGTAGGCTTGCGTTCTGAAATAGCTGACTCCAGCTGGCACATGATACCTGAGCGAGACAGTCGTCGTGTTTCCGATAGCAGTGTCCCCCACCAGTTGCGGCAGAGCCGAGTCCGCGGTCACGCCGTTACTGTTCACAGTTCCCGTCAGAGTAGTCCCATAGGCAGAAGGACCTGATGGATTGGTAACATCGAAGTCGACAGTGAGGGACCGGGCCTGGTAATCAGCGAAGGATGCCCAGCGGACACCACTGATGCCGAGGCTCAAGCCTGGTGCCTGGCCACAGGTTGAGCCGATCCTAACCCGGCGATGGCTCACTGGTCCGACGCTCGTTCCTTCGATTGAGGCCACATGGAAGTAATATTCGCCGTCAGCTAAAGCTGCAGCAGTATAGGAAGCGCTTGCTCCCGGCTCCACGCTGCCTTCAGGAATATTGTCTGGCGAGGTTGTAGGTGACTGATCGAGTACGTGCGAATACTGGATGGGGGCCGTGTGGTAGATCCTCATTTTCCCGGAGCCCACAACATAGACGTCATCGCCGCTGAGGGCCATATCCGTTCCGTAAAAACTGCCTTTGGGATAGAAGCCATAGCCTCGAACCCATGTCGGACTTGCAGGAATGCTCGCGTCAAGCACCGAGAGAGCGGCGTCATGGGTCCAGATATCATTCACAGCCAGATACACGGTGCTGCCGCTCGCGGCCATGGCCGTATTGAAAGTGTTGTAAGCGCCGACAGTCACCGGGCTTGTGGGAGAGCTTACATCGATTATCCTCAGTCCTTCAGGAGTCTGACCTGAGACATATGCGTAAGGCTTGCCGTCCACTGGATTCACCTGAACTGCGATGTCCTCGGGGGATGGCACCCAAACAGAACTCGTGATCGCGGGCGCATGCGGATTGCTGACATCGAGAATCTTCAAGGTGGGAACAACGCCACCGCAAACCACGTAGAGGTAATTACCCTCGACATCCAGTGCCACTACTGAGGGTATGTAGATACTTGACTGAAAAAACGGCGTCGCCGGATTATCGATAGTGTAAATCTCCAGGATATCGTCATGGATCAGATAAGCCATGTTTCCCTGTATAGCCATGGCTCTATGCGGTAAGTTCATATATGCGGCAAAGGAGGCGTTTGCGGGATCGCTGACATCTATGATCTGCATGGTCGTGCCGTCGGCGACGTAGGCATATTGCTGCACCACCGCGACCGCCCCTGCAGTGCCGGGAGTGTTGTAACCTCCGACAATACCCGGGGCGTCAGTATTCGATATATCGACGATCGTGAGCCCGCTGACGCCTTCGGCTACGTATGCATAGCCACCGGAGACAGCCACATCGAGAGGCTGGTTCAATGTGATCTCAGAAAGGGGGCTGCTGCTCGACCAGTTGAAGCTGGGAGTATTTCCGGTATACCAGGTGTTCTCATCAGAATGTGTGGGAGATGTGAGAGAAAGCGATGGAGAGGCTCCGGCAAACGATGACCAGGCAAATACCATTGCAACAAAAAGAAAAACTGCAACAAAAATACCCAGCCGCGAAGCTTTCATCCCTCACCCTTTCCCAAATCCTTCACCCGTTAGAGAAGGGACTCAACTATGTGGCTGCGTCCCCGATTAAACCGTGGTTTATGATAATTCGCCTAAGTCAGCTTGTCAATCTTTATCTACCCTCGTAGGCCGCCTGCAATTCCGCCAGGTCGAACTTCTTCATCTTCAGGAACGCTTCTGTCACCCGCGCCAGCTGACCTTCATCACCGGTGCTCATCATCTCGTCCATGGCGTTGGGAACGACCTGCCACGAGACGCCATATTTGTCTTTCAGCCAGCCGCACTGTTCGGACTCGGGCACCGCTGAGAGCTTATCCCAGTAGTAGTCGATCTCATCCTGGTCTTCGCAGTGCACCATCAGCGAGATGGCTTCGTTAAACATGAAATCGTGCTCGAGGGCGCTTTCCATCACCGCGAATTCCTGGCCTTCGAGGATGACGCGGGAATACTTGATGTTTCCTTCCGCTTCCGGTTCCTCGCCAGGGCCATAGCGCATGATGTCGCCGACTCTTGCGTCACGGAACACCGACGCGTAGAAATTGATCGCCTCTTCCGCCTTGCCATAGACGTCGCCGACGAACAGCAGTGACGGGATGATCCGCTGGACGACCTCACGGTCTCCCATATACATCACCTGCCAGGAGAGCCCGTATTTATCCTGGATCCAGCCATACCACTCGCTGAACGGATATTCGCCGAGCTCCATCAGCGCCGTGCCGCCTGAGGAGAGGATCCGCCATAGTTCGTCGACCTCTTCCCTGGTGTCGCAGGCGACCAGGAACGAAATGGAAGGATTGAACTTGAACAGGGGTCCGGCGTTGATCAGGGTGAACTCCTGGCCTAGCAGATCGATCGTGAGGATATCGACATCCCCTGACGGAGTGTCGTGGATCTGTGACCTGCTCCTGATCTCGCCTTGTCTGAAAGCGGAAGTATAGAACTCGGCCGCCTCGACGGCCTCTTTGTCGTACCAGAGGTGTGTAGTGATCCTGTGTAAGTGTAAGTTGCCGTCAGCCATGTCTCGCTCCAGTCCGGTGTTCGGGGTCATCCATATTGTTCAGAATCTACCCGGAGGTCCGCGGTCATAACATTTCCAGGCGCGGCGGCTCATGGGATTGTGCGAATGCGGCGCGGACGCCGGCCACTGCTATTCAGCCAGCATCGCTCCAAGCTTCGTCGCGGTGTTGTAGTTTCTGATCGTCATCTTCTTGTAGACGGGATTCGACACGAGCTTTCTGCCAGTATTCGTACGCCCGAAGTACTTTAATGATAGCGACTGGTAGAGAACACCGTCGCCCGCCTCGACCGCCTCGATGTCAGGCTTCAGCTCGCCGATCGCTTCGACTACGTCTTTCATGTCGAATGGCTTGATCGTGATCAGCAGATTGTGCTTCCACTCCGGGTCCACACCCCACCAGTCCGGCGCGGCTGCGATGATCCGCTGCCATTCATCGGCGGTGAATACAGCGACATCCACCTTATGGCTGAATCTCTTCCGGATCGTGGATCTGATTGACGAAGCCAGCTTGTCAGCATCACCGATATCGGACGAGAAGATGACATTGCCGCTCTGGATGTATGTCCGAACCTCAGCGAGGCCGGCTGCGGTGAGCGCGTCCTTGAGTTCGGCCATTTTAATCAGGGTATTGCCGCCCACATTGATGCCCCGCAGGAATGCGATGTATCTGTTCATGGCGTGAATCCATGTCCTCCTGATAATCAGGACTATTTTACACTTCAGATGAGAATACCCGGTTGAAACCTATTGTTATCAGCCAAACAGCCAGGACCAGTTCCTGCGATGCTATCGGAATACTCAAGACACCCTGGGCCGCTGAAAAGGGCCCGATAACGGCGAAGATTACCATTAATCCACTAAACATGTGCAGGATGATCGCTATGAGTCCCCATACAGAAAGCCATCGAGGAACAAGTCTTGACCTGTAAAAAATGATGTAGTACATCAGGGCGCCCAGGCCGAACGAGAATACCGCCAGCACGTTGCTCGCCCAGTCGCGCACTGCCAGCAACAAACTGCCCATCGTTTGAAAATAGGCAGCATCGGCAGGACCTGCATCCCGATAATCATGGCTTAAAGTCAGAACCGTCAGCACACTGATTGCGGCAACTATGAATATGACGGCCTCGATGATCCTGAAACCGACAGAACCGAGCGACATCGCTTCATCAAACTTCTTCAGAGCCGGATACAGCCAGATCGCGATGCCGGCGCATGCAAAAGCCATGATCGTCTGCAGAAGTACTCCGATTATCACCAGGCTTTCGTTTTCAGCGACCTCGACAAGATAATCCGGCTCGTTCAAGGTAGATAAAAAAGGGACACTCAGTATTCCAGCCACCAGCGCGGTAAGAAGCAAGGCTCCCGCGACTATCGCGTTTTTTCTATAGGCGTTCATCGGCCCTGGCGATCGCTCACGCAGATTCGAGAGCACGTTTTTCCCACTGTTCCACATTCACGCCCTTGATCAGGAGCCACAGGGGTAACAATATCTCGCCCCAGAACGTGAACATCACGACATCCCCTTCGTAGCCGGCTATCAGGATCTTGGCGAAACTGTCTATCAGATAACCGAAACAGGCGATCATCAAAAGGATGCCGATTATCCTGGGAAGGTAGCCCGACCTGAATATCAGATAACCCATGGGAAACAGCCAGAGCCCCCAGAAAATGCCGGCGATTGCGATTCCATACTGATTCAGTTCAATGAAGAAGGGAACAAGAGCCTGCAGCTGCTCGGTGCTGAACGCCCCCATATAATCGACCCCGCTCGCCAGCAACAGGGCGGCTATCCGATTGAGTTCATTGAGCATGGCGATCGGAACAACCAGCATGATGAACAAGACCATCATCAACGCCATGTTCCTGTTGACCGGCTTGAGCAATCTATATAAAACCAGCACCAGGAATATGTTGACTAACTGAACCAGCAGGGCGCTCACGATGCTGAGGCGGAACATCGACTCAGATGCCATTATTTCATTGGCGGTTGTAGCGACATCTTCAGACCCTGTCGGAAGGGCGATCATATCGATTCCGAAGAATCCCAGCGGGACCAGCAGGAGATATAGCAATGCGGCGACTCTTGCAGTCTTATTGATCGAGTGCATCTTTTTGTCCCTTTTGATATATATTGCCGTCTGTCTTTCCTGCATTTTCACTGGTGACCGACACCAAAGTCATTCCCAGATCTCGTATCTTCTTAAGTAATCCATGCAACGCGGCCTGATCTACTATCCGGCCGGTCAATAGGCTATCCCCATCGTCTTCCAGAGTGATTGTCAGGCCCTCAAACCAGTCGTTCCATTCACGGCCCAGGTGCCCCTTGACCCTGATCTGATAGACCATCGGCTGATCGGGCTCAGTATTGGGGCTGGGTTTCTGAGACATCGTCCCGTACCTGGGACCACTTCCATGCGAACCAGACGATCGATGCAGTACACGCGATCTCGATCACACTGAAAAAAAGGTAGTAATACGTCGGCGAAGATCCAAAAAAGAGTGTCGCAAATTGAACGACGGTCATAATCGTTCCGGCTACGATGTTAGCCCAGCGGTTGACCCTGTACTGTAAAATCCTGGACAGGAGCACCATGGCGATAGGAATCTCCATCAAAACCGAAGCTTGCAGCAGGAATTGCTGAGTTACATCAATACCGTCTATGCTTCCTGTCAAAAACTGCTGTAGCGATTCCGGGTCCATTAACGCCAGGACATCGCAATAGAGATAATTGAACATCACGAATATCCACAAGGTTGAAAGTCTTGCCTTCACGTCCGTCATCTTGCGCCCTTTCCTTGAGGCTCCTTGATCCATCCTGAATGCCTTTGGGCATCAGCCGGATGCGATGTCTGGGAACATCATATCCGCGGTTTGCTGCCGGCGTGTAGAGACTAAAGTACTGTTTTGAGTACTGTTTTGGGATTGTTCGCTTGAGAGAGGTGCTGGATGAATGGCTTCGGGGAAGAGCTTCGGTATGCTTGATTAAGCGGCCGGATGCCGGCGTCAGTTACAAAAGCCCAAGCTCGCGGGCGCGAGCAACGGCTTCGGTGCGTCTTTGAACCTTCAGTTTTTCGAAGATCCTCTGGTTGTGACCCTTGACCGTGCTCAGGGCGAGGAAGAGACGCTGGCAGATATCGCGATTCGATAGTCCATCGGCTATCAGCTGCAAAATTTCGTACTCGCGCTGACTGAGCGGCTCACCGAGTGGCTGAGCTGCAGCGGGGTGCAGCTCAGATTCGTTCTTCTCACTTTGATCCTCAGCTGCAAATGCGGCCAATAGCTTGCCTGTGTACTCAGGCATGGTCCCATTAGCAGCGGCTTCTGACAGCAGTTGAGCCATCGCAGGGCCTTCGTCAACGAAGGTGCGGATAAAACCGCCGGGCTCCGCCAGCGCCAGCGCCTCACTCAGCAGTTGTATAGCCCTTTCATTTTCTCCATTCATGTACCGGGCTACTGCTTGCAGCACCATGGCCTTGAGCCTCTCATCTTCCCAACCAGGCGCCTCCACCTGCAGGCGCCATGACTCGAGCGCCGCCAATGCCGCCGACATGTCTCCCTGGGCCTGGTATACACGGGCCTGGCTCATTGGAATATCCTGCGTCTTGGCCAGTTCAGCGGCTGCCTCCAGATTACCCCGGTGAAGCAAGGTCAGTACTTGTGCGGCAGCGACCTCGGGCAGCCGCAGCGAGAAGTCGTGCTGATGCACGGACTGGCTGGCTTCGGATAAAATGGCAGCCGCGCCGGCAGTATCACCTTTCGCGAGCATCAGCCGGGCCAGAAAAACCTCACAGATGACAAATCTGTCAATGATGATCGCGAACTGCCGCGCCAGCTGGAGACTCTGCCGCCCATGTCGCTCGGCGGCATCCAGATCGTTCCATTCATAAAATATTCGGGCCAGGCCGATATGCGCTTCGCACGCGATCGGTAGCGGCTGATCGCCGAATAGCTGCAATGCATGCTGGTAGGTCTCGGCAGCCTGATGAAGCCTGTTTTCCGCTTCCCGTACGCCACCGAGGCCAATTGTCGCCAATTCGGTCACAAAGGTGTGACCAATCGCCTGGCTGATGGAAATTGCTTCAGTGAAGGAATCTTTGGCGGCGATCAGGTCTTTATTCATCAGCTGGGCGACGCCCAGCGCCCACATGACGATAGTGCGGACAGGCAGGTTATCGGGGCGAAGATATTCCAGGGCGCGCTGCGCCTGAACGATCACTGTGTCCGGCTTGTACTGGCTGACAGCCAGTGTGGCCCGGTTGCTGGCGATGCGTCCCAGAAGATCGCGGGTTTCAACGTTAAGCTCGGCTCCCTGCAGTGCGGATTCGGCAGCCTTGAGTTTTTGCTCGACTCCGGCGGTCTGACCGGCTGTCGTCAGCGCCCCGGCATACATCACCCATAATACTGGCATTACATCAAGTGTTGCCGGCGGCAGCGTTTCCAGCCAGTTCAGCACTGGAACCAGGCCGCCACGTACGTGCAGCGGCATACCCTTTCCCTGGAGCAGTCGCGCGGCGCGTTCGACATCATCGGCGGCGGCGGCGTGCTGAAAAGCCTCGATCTCCAGGCCGTTGGCCTCATACCACTCGCTGGCGCGTGTGTGCAGTTCGGCCAGGCTGTTGCCTTCCTTCCCAAAGGACGAGGCCATGCTCTGCTGCAGACGCTGCCGCAGCAGGTCAGCAAACAGGTGATGATAGCGATACCAGCGGCGCTCGTTGTCCAACGGGATGATAAACAGGTTTGCCTTTTCGAGATATTCCAGCGTCTCTTGCCCGGAAACATTCGGGTCCAGCAGAACAGCATCGCAAAGAGGGCCGCACAGCCGGTCAAGGATGGATGTGCGCAACAGAAAATTCTGGACGCTTTCGGACTGCAGCTGCAGGACTTCCGCCAGCAGATAGTCAAGCACAAAATGGTGGCTGCCGGTGAAAGATTTTATGAAGGCCGCTGCTTCTTTATGCCCGCTCATCGAGATCGCCGCCAGCTGCAGGCCGGTTATCCAGCCCTCGGTACGAGTCTCCAGTGCAGCGATGTCACTGGGCGGGAGGTCCAGACCCATCACCTGGTTGAGAAATGCGCCAGCTTCATCAACTGTAAAACGAAGATCAGTAGCGCGAAGCTCGATCAACTCGCCCCGGGCACGCAGCCGGGCTAGCGGTAATTGCGGATCCTCGCGAGTCGCTATGACCAGGTGCATCAGCGGCGGCAGGCGATCTAGAAGAAAAATAACCGCATCATCCACTGGTTTGGATTCAACCGCGTGGTAGTCGTCAAGGACGAGGACAAGATCTTCGCTGATAGCGGCAATCTCATTTACCAGAGCTGTCAGGATGGAATCGATCGCCGGTGGCTGAGGAGACTGGAGCAGGTCCAACACCCCAGAGCCGATCTCCGGCGCAATCGTCTTCAAAGCAGCCACGAGATAAGTCAGAAAGCGCTTTGGGTCGCTATCATACTCGTCGAGTGACAGCCAGGCTACCGGCCGGTCGCAATCCGCGATCCACTCACTGACCAGCGTGCCTTTTCCGAAGCCGGCAGGTGCTGAGATGAGGGTGAGCTTTCGATACAGGCCCTCGTTCAACCGCCCGATCAACCGAGGGCGGATAACGACTTTGGGCGGCAGCGGAGGGATATAGAGTTTAGTGGCAAGAGTCGGCGCTGGCATGGGTCAATTATAAACACGCTTCTACCAACATAAAAACAGCTTCATTAAGCCATTTACCGCGTCCCATCGCCATTCAATCCCCTTTAACCCAAAATCGTCATCAATGACAAAGAATGGCGCTCCTCCTCAAGGACGGCGCGGCGGGAAAGGATCACGCAATAATTCAAAAGGATCCCTTCGCCGAGGCTGGTTTCGTGGCTTCAATCGTTGCCGACAGTATATATTCACCCAGGCTGCCGTCCGGTTGCCACTGGTTCACCAGTTCACGGCTTTCTTCTTTTGGCTTCACGCGAATATTCTCGAACCCGGCGTCATAAAGCATCTGCTCGATCGCGGTCACCATAGCTGCCCCAGAGACACATCCAGAAAAAAGTGCGAGATCATTCTTGATCTTGTCGGGCAAAGGCACCAAAGCCACCACGTCGGAAACAGAGATTCGGCCGCCGGGCTTCAGGACCCGATACGCTTCCCTGAAGACCTGTGGTTTATCCGGAGACAGATTGATGACGCAATTGGACAAGATGACATCGATCGCATCATCGGCGACCGGGATGTTTTCGATCTCGCCCAGGCGGAAGTCGACATTTTGAATGCCACCTTTTCGGGCGTTTTCTCTCGCCTTATAGACCATCTCCGGCGTCATATCGACACCTATGACCTGGCCTGCTTCTCCCACCTGACGCACTGCCAGGAAACTGTCAAATCCTCCACCACTACCCAGGTCCAGCACGACCTCCCCTGGTTTTAAGGCCGCGATTGCATGGGGATTGCCACAGCCAAGCCCCATATTGGAACTCTCCGGCATGTCCTTGAGATCATCCTTGGAGTAACCGATCAATGCCGATAATTTGTCAAGTTCGCTCTCAACCGGCCCGCAACAAGAGGACGCAGGAGAGCAGCCACAGGATGAAGCGCCGCGCTCGGCGACTTGTGCATAGTTCCTGCGAACAGCATCGCGTTTTTCATCAGGTCCAAATTCTTTCATGCTGCTTCCTTTCATTGTCATTTTAAACTTCTATTTATCGCTGACTGGAGGATTACCGGCAGAACGCTGGTCGGCTTCCAGAAAAAACTCTGTTATGGCATGCAGTATCTCCGGGTCAACCCAACACTCGATCATCTGCCCGCGTCTTTGCGTATTAATGAGACCCGCCTGACGAAGTTCCTTGATGTGATGAGAGACTGTTGACGGAACGATCCCGAGATCCTTTCCGAGTTCTCCGATGCATGTGCCCATGCCAGCGTCGATATCACAGGTAGTTCCCGGCTTACAGCAGTTTATGAGACGTAGAAATATACTGAGTCTGCTCGGGCTCGACAGGGCCTTAAAAATGGCAGAATATCTGTCTATGTCTATATTTTGATTGTTCGACATGTTTCGAAGTATAGTGGAAGTAAATCTCCCTGTCAAGATATGTATGAGAACGGTGGACCTGACTGAATGCTGTTAGAATTCTTCCTGTCAGCTGAACCGGCGAACAGCCCTAGCGTGCGCTCTGGCCTCCTCCTCAGCTCTGTTGCGCGGAGGGCTGGCGGTCACGAGAGAGTCAATAAGCTTCGAGGAAGCCTGCGCAATCTCGCTCACCGCTCGCTCGTACACCTTCTCGTTCGCGGCAGAAGGCTTGGCAAATCCGCTGATCTTTCTTACGTACTGAAGCGCCGCATTTCTGACTTCCTCCTCTGTGACTGGAGGTTCGTAGTTGAATAGCGGCTTGATGTTTCTGCACATGGTGCCCTCCATTCACACGAGGATCGCCTCAGCTCACCGCTTTCTTCACGAGCGCGATTATCTTCGCCCCTTCGGTGGCGGTCAATTCCTTCAGCGCGTACGCGGTCGGCCACATGGAACCTTCGTCGAGGTTCGCCTCGTCGCTGAAGCCTAATGTCGAATACCTCGCTTTGAACTTCTGCGCGCTCTGGAAGAAACATACGACCTTGCCACCTTTGGCATACGCGGGCATCCCGTACCAGGTTTTTGGCGTGAGGGCCGGTGCGCTGGCTTTGATGATGTCATGGAGCTGCGTGGCCATGGAGCGATCCGGTTCCGGCAGCTCGGCGATCTTGGCGAGCACAGCGGTTTCGCCTTCAGCATTGCCCGAACCTAGCTCCTGGGCGCGCTCCTTCATCGCAGCCATTTCCTCGTCGGAGAATCCCTTGGACATCTTTTTGATCGGGATTCTGGTGGTCTTCTTCGTGTCCTTCTTCGAGTTCATGGCAACCTCCTCAGCATATGGACTTGAATATATCCCCTATATTCACCTGAGTAACATATTCATTCTCAAGATAAAGAACATCGGGCAAACAGAAGCCAGGATCCTCTCAATGGAGGAAATACCGATTTCAGATAATTACTCCATGGTTCTGTTAACGAAAATGGAAATCTGAAATGGCTTAACAAGTCATTTTTCAAAGGTCGGAGTTTGGTGGACCTATTCTTCTTTTTACCACGTCAGTCCCTGCTTTGATTGCTCCTCTTGGTGACTCCATGACAATTTACATAACCATTACATTTAGACAACATTTCTCAATATTTTTACGTATACCATTAAGTAACCATTAGTTAATTGTTGATCTCATTTTGTTGAAAGGAAGAAGATGAATTCATTTACTCGAGGAATAAGGAACGCGTTCAGGAACATCATCAGAACAAGTTCGGTGGTGGTCATCCTGGCCATCAGCATCGGTCTCGCCCTGATCATGTTGATTTCGTTATTTGCCGTCAATGACCGCATCGACAGCGTCCGGGGTTCGTTAGGCACCACAATTACCGTTTCACCCGCCGGCATCCGCGGATTCCAGGGAGGCGGCGAACTGCTGACCCAGGCCGACTCCGACAAAATCTCATCGCTTGACCATGTCACCACCGTGGAACAGAGCTTTCAGAAGATGCTGACCACAGATACTGATACGTCGCTTAAGTCCGGCATAGATCCGGGAAGCTTCGGCCAGCAGAATAACAGCTCCGGCAACGGAAGCAGTGGCGCAGGAAATCAGGATGTTCCTCCGGCCGGGGGCATGCCTGGTGGCGCCGTGGGGGGCCAGCAAATGACGATGCCGGTAATGGCCACAGGTGTCGCACAGAATGCCAGTCTGCAGAGTCTCGGAGTTGACAAACTTGATATCACTTCCGGCGACGGTCTCGCTGCGGCGACTGAAGACAACGTCGCCCTCGTCGGTTCCACGCTGGCCAGCAAGAATAATCTGCAACCAGGTTCGACGTTCACTCTTTTCAACACCCAGATCAAGGTGATAGGTATATTTGATTCCGGCAACCAGTTCAGCAACGGCTCGCTGCTAATGCCGATCGACTCCCTGCGCAAGCTCGCATCCAGCGAGGGACAGATCAATTCTCTCGTGGTCACGGCCGACTCATCCGCCAACGTGCAGACCGCAACAGACGAGATCAAGGATGCTTTGGGAAGCAAGGTTGATGTGACTTCCCAACTGGACTCCACCAAGCAGGCGCTTTCCTCACTCGAGGGCGTAAAAGGCATCGCCCGCTACAGCCTTGCCGGCTCCCTGGTGTCTGCCTCCGCAATCCTATTCCTGATCATGCTGATGATAGTGCGCGAGCGGCGTCAGGAGATCGGTGTTTTAAAAGCAATCGGGGCCTCCAACATCAAGATCATGAAACAGTTCATCACGGAGTCTTTGACATTCACGTTGTTGGGCACTCTCGTTGGAGTTGTGCTCGGGGTTGTTTTCAGCAATCCCGTATTGAACATGCTAGTGAGTAGCTCCAGTTCTCAGTCATCCCAGGTTGCGCAAGGACCATTTGCCGGCGGACCACCCCCTGGCGCCCGAGGTCCGGGAGGGCCCGGGTCGCTAGTGTCAGCATCGCAAAGCGCAATGGAAAATCTAAACGCGGTTATCAACTATCAGCTACTACTCTACGGACTGGTAGCAGCCATCTTAATCGCAGTGATTGGTAGTTCAATCCCGGCATGGAGCATTTCCAAGATACAGCCGGCCGAAGCCATGAGGGGAGAATAACAATGTTAACAGTCAAAGGTCTGGTAAAAGAGTTCAAGACTGCCAGTGGCACAGTTCATGCTGTCAACGATATTGACATGCAGGTTGAAGATGGTAAGTTCGTCGCTCTGGTCGGAGAAAGTGGAAGCGGCAAGAGCACACTGCTCTCATTGCTGGGCGCGCTGAGCAAACCAGACGCCGGCAGTATCCATGTTGGTGACGAGGAAGTGACCAGGCTCCATGATCACGGTCTGATTCGATATCGGAGAGACCGGATTGGTTTCGTCTTCCAAAACTACAGTCTGGTACCCAACCTTTCCGCATTAGAAAACGTCATGCTACCAATGGAGTTTTCCGGGATGACGCGCGCGGAAAGAAAAAAGCGCGCCTCTGAGCTTCTGGATCAAGTCGGGCTGCCCAATGACAAACAGCAAAGGAAGCCCGGACGCCTCTCCGGTGGAGAGCAGCAGCGGGTCGGCATCGCCCGCGCCCTGGCCAACCGCCCCAGCCTGATTCTGGCCGATGAGCCTACCGGGAACCTGGACAGCAAGACCGGTCAGAACATCATCAGCTTGCTCCATGACCTGTCACAATCAGAGAAGACGACTATCATCGCCGCCACGCACGACCTGTCGGTCGAAGAGCAGTGTGACCACATCTACCGGATAAAAGACGGCCATTTTATCCAAGGAGACGAAAGTTAACATCCGCATCGACTCGCAACTAATAAACATGTCAGGAGAAAGGCAATGGCAAAAATAGAAAGTAACATCCTTAGTATTTTCATCGTGGTGCTGCTGGCGGTGGGGGGCGGTATGTTCCTTGCCGGCATGAAATACCAGGAAAGCAGGGGCACAACGGTCGCCTCTGGCACGCAGGGACCCGGAGGTGCTCGCAACGGCAACATGCAGGGCGCCCCTGGTATGCAGGGTGGTTCCGGGAACATGCAGGGGCCACCCAACATGCAGGGCGGCTCCGGCAACATGCCCGGCGGTTTCGCGAGTGGCGAAGTCCTGTCCAAGGACAACCAGAGCATTACCATCAAACTCCAGGACGGCAGCTCGAAGACAATCTATTTCTCGGGCTCAACCATAGTCAGCATAACTGACACGGGCAGCGTCAGCGACCTTAAGGCCGGCCAGACGGTAACAATAATCGGCTCCAACAGCTCCAACGGCAGCGTCACGGCTCAGAACATCCAGATCAGACCCGCAGGCTCAGAGGATTACGGTCCTGGTGGGATGATGGACGCCGGAGCTGGCACAGGAGTCTGACTCTCAAGCGTCAAGCAGCCCGGCTGGGGCTCTAATAACCCCGGCTGGGCCGTTCCCCCGTAACAGAATGTTCTACTGTGCCTTCTTCTGCTTACGAATATCCTCGGCCGGAAGGTCATTTTTGCACTTGGTTGAGAGTTCGAATCCGCTGTGGTGTTTACGATATATGCACAAAAGAATGGCTTAGGTAAGCCAAAAATGAGGGGTCATAATTTGGTGGACCTAATGGGATGTTATTCGAACTTCTCCTTCTGGATGAGCTTATAGCGGCGGTTTCAAAATAATTCAGCCGTTTGTTCTCGTCTCGGATTATGCCGCTGCTTCTTCTTCAACGTCCCAGCCTGGAAATACCAGAACGGCCGGATGGCAATTCAGAGCTCGAGCGAGAACTTTTGCCCTCTCTACTCCCAGCTTCACTCTATCGTTCTCTATGGCGGAGATAGTCGACTGAGGAATGCCGGTCAGTTCAGAAAGCTGGTTCTGGCTCAGGCCCTGAAGCTCTCGTATTATCCTCACGGATTCTCCGACCGAAACCTCTATTCTCTTTTTTGCCTTCCGATAATCCTTCATCTTTTCCTCCGGTAATCATGCGCTGTCAAATCAACGACTTCGACCAGGACTTGTTGCGCCTTGATACGGTAAATAATTCTGAAGCCGAGCCCCAGCCTGGAAGATCTATGGCCTTTCCACTCTCCCTTAAGGCTCTCGTCGTGAAGACCTTTGATCTTACGTAATCCGGAAGGACCTGAGATCATGACGATGTCTTTCCATTTCTCATAGCGCTTCAAAACTTCATTTGGCGCTTTTTTGAGAGCTTTATCGGCTCGACGGTGCTCGTATACTTCCCACATATCATTTTTATACTATATTGATTATGATATATCAAGGCTCGAATGCAAAAGCTCAGAGAAAACAGAATTCAGTTAATTAAGATTGCGATTTAATTGCAATTTCATCTCTATCTTGTAGCAATTTCCCGCAGAAAGGACAGTAAATGACAGCCTGCTCAAACCAGCCCGGGCCCTGTTCCGTTTGAATATAACCAACTGTCAGATAAAGAATATCTTTTTCATCTACAAGAATGAATGAATTGGGTGGCGAAGTCATTGCATCTTTAAGATCCTGACAGCATCTCCCGAATTCAGGTTTCGTCATAATAATCTCCCGTAGCGAGTTATCTCATATATGTTCGAGCTGAAGAGTTCGAATCCCCTGTAGTGTCATTGATAAGCCAACAATAAATGGCTTAACAAGGTCATTTGCGAGGGTAATAAGTTGGTGGAGGATAGGGGATTCGAACCCCTGACCTTTTGGCTGCCAGCCAAACGCTCTCCCAGCTGAGCTAATCCCCCACGTGAGGTGAGATGCCGTCGGATGCGGTGGTTGTTTCCGGGCGGCGGACTGGACGCCTTTACACGATTCCAGCCTTAAAGATTATAGAAGTGCCGGCGGATTGGCGCAAGCTGGAAACATCACCCGCTGCTGGCGCAAGCTGGCGGAACATCAGACCGTCGCTCGATGACCGCCGGTTCAGCCGGCTAGCGGATCACCCCGCCGCGGGCTCTGCTTCCCCCATGACGACCTTCTGCTCTCCCAGGGCCATCACTACGTCCTTGCGTATCTCCCGGGCCACCTCGGGATCCATAAAAGGCTCGGTGCGGGCGATCACGCGGATCTTCACTGTCTTGCCCACGACTTCCTCGATGCCCAGCACTTCCGGGCCGCCGATGATGAACTCCGCAACCGGCGATGAGGACTCGGCAGCTTTTTTCGCGGCAGCGTCGATCAGCTCAATCACCTTCGGAAGATCCTCGCGGTAATCGATGGCGAAGTCCAGGTTCACACGGCTCCAGCCCTTGGTGAGATTGGAGACCACCCGCATCTCGCCGTTGGGGATGATATGGAGGATGCCCTCG
The DNA here is from genome assembly GCA_016235065.1 of Actinomycetota bacterium. Taxonomy (GTDB): domain Bacteria; phylum Actinomycetota; class Thermoleophilia; order BMS3ABIN01; family BMS3ABIN01; genus JACRMB01. Next base: position 68,432 of record JACRMB010000001.1, read on the forward strand.
CCATCACGCGCGAGGGTAGTCCGCAGCTTTATTGCCTCGACCTTACCCTTGACCGCGCCTACCTGGATCACATCTCCCACGTAGAACTGGCCTTCGCTCAGAACGAAAAATCCGCCGATGACGTCCTTCACCAGCGTCTGGGCGCCGAAACCGATGGCAACGCCGACGATTCCGGCCGTGGCTATCAGCGGACCGATATCGTAGCCGAGTTCCCGCAGGATCATCAGCGAGACCACGGCGATCAGGGCGCCGATTATGAGGCTTCTCATGGTACCGGCCAGCGTACGCGCCCGCATCTCCTGCTCACGGGAGACCAGGTCGCTGTCGCTCACCTTGCGGCCGGCCACCTTGATCAGACGCCGTGAAGCGGTGCGGATGATGTAATACAGAATGATCGCGCCGACGATCATGGCGGCGATGCGCACGCCGCTGGTTATGGCCCAGTCATATAGCCTGTCCGCCCAGCTGGTATCCAGAAGAGCACTCCTTGCCTTAAATCAATGTTGTTACGGCCTGGCTTCCCGCCTGGCCCGTATATTATCCATGATAACGCAATATTCCTGCCAGTGACCTGGGAACCGGTGATATACTCCGTTTCATGACGATCGAACTCGTAATTTTCATATTTTTCGCGATGGCGCTCGGGCCGGTCGTGATAACGCTCGTTTACTGTGGTTTCAGGGGTTGTAACGGGGCTGGAGAACCCAGCCGCGAGACTGATGTAGTGAAGGACGACTCCGAACAATCCGGCTCAGGCAGCTGACTGCGACTCCTTGTTTCCTTCTCGCCGACATAATCCTCCGCCTGGAGCAACCCTCATGGGCAGAACACATCTGCTCGCTGCCGGCATCTCATTTCTGCTACTCGCTTTTTTGCTGATAGGTTGGGGTCCCGGTTGCGGCGATTCGCCGGAAGATGCGAATGTTGCCGCCTCAGCGGCCAGGGGCCGGGTCGCTTTTTACTCGGATGACGACCGTGTCGCCGAACTCAAGGTGGAGGTAGCGCGAACCGGGCCGGAAAAAGCCCTCGGATTGATGAAGCGCGACAGGCTGGATGCCGACAGCGGCATGATTTTCGTCTACGATAATCCCACCCAGGGAGGATTCTGGATGAAGGATACTTACATCCCGCTATCGATCGCTTTCATCTCGGAGGATGGAACCATCGTGGATATCCAGGACATGCAGCCGCTCGACCAGTCCAACCACATGCCGAAGTCACCATATATCTATGCAGTGGAGGCGAATCAGGGATGGTTTGGGCAGAATGGCATCAGAATCGGGGACCGCGCCGAATTCCTGGAAGGATAAAGACGCTCAGCTAAATGCTTACCCACATCACCAATTAAGTAATGTGTCCCCCGAATAGGCAATTAAGTAATGTGTCCCCCAGGTTATCCTAGGGAATCAGCTTAGAGCCGCTGGCTCCACCTGGTCCTTGAGACGTCCCTTCAGGCGGAGGATCGCCTTGGTGTGCAGCTGTGAGATCCTCGATTCGGTGACGCCGAGGACGTCGCCGATCTCCCGCAGGGTCAGGCCTTCGTAATAATAGAGGGCGATGACGATCTTTTCCCGCTCGGGGAGGTTCGAGATCGCCGACGCCAGCCGCTCCTTCACTTCGTTGATATCCACCACTTCGGCGGGATTCTTGCTCTGCCGGTCCTCGATGGTGTCTATCAGGGCGACCGACTCGGTGCCGGTGCTGGAGATGGTCCAGAGTTCTTCCAGGGCGACGATGGAGCTGGAGCTGATCTTGGTCAGCGCTTCCTGGAACTCCTGATCCGTGAGCCCCATGTCCTTGGCCATCTCCTCATCTGTGGGCGCCCGGTGGAGTTTGTTCTCCAGGGCGGCACTGCACTTCTCGATCTGGCGGGCCATGCTGCGTACCGAACGCGGCACCCAGTCAAGCGAGCGCAGCTCGTCCAGGATCGATCCCTTGATGCGGGTGATGGCATAGGTCTCAAACTTTATGTTACGTTCCGGTTCGAAGCGCTCGAGGGCGCCGATCAGACCCAGCAGCCCGTAGCTTATGAGGTCGGATTCGTCTACATGGGATGGGAAATTGGTGCCCATGCGGCCGGCTACATACTTGACGAGCGGCGCATACGTCAGGATAAGACGGTCCCTTGCCTTGGGGTCGCCCTCTGACTTATACAGGCGCCATAACTCGAGTATTTCCTTATCTTCTTCTGGCATGTGTCTCCTGTTCGGACTTTCTCCCTTAAAACCTTATACCACGAACGTGGGTAATACCTAACGCATCACGGATTCGCCCGGACCCCGAAGCATTAAAAAACCGCCGCTTTTACGGTGTCTGCAATTACCGGATACAACGAAATTCAGCGATTCGCAGCGGCTGCCGAGCCCTTGATTCAGCGAAAAATCAGCGCCTCGCCCTTGGATGGGACCGTTCGTATACCCGCCGCAGATGGGCGCCGCTCACATGGGTGTAGCGCTGAGTGGTAGAGATCGACGCGTGCCCCAGCAGCTCCTGCACCGCTCTCAGGTCTGCCCCGCCTTCGAGAAGATGAGTCGCAAAACAGTGCCTGAACACGTGAGAAGAGGTCTTCGTCTCGACTGCGGCCTTCCTGACGTATTTTATAGTGCGCCGGCGGATATCCGAAGTCCCCAGAGGGTTTCCCCTGGCTGACAGAAAAAGAGCTGCCGGCTCTGGCGCCCCTTCTTCGACTTCCTCGGGAACCAGTTCCGGACGGCCTTTTTCCAGGTATTCCCTTACAGCCTGCAAAGCAATCTCCCCAACTGGAAGTACCCGGGTCCGGTCACCCTTGCCGGTCACGGTGAGCTCATCCTCCTCGTAATCGATGCTGCCAAGCTGCAGGTTGATGACCTCCTCGCTGCGAAGACCGCAACTGTACATGAGTTCGAATATGGCGCGATCGCGCATCCCCAGCGGCTTTGCGGTATCGATTGCTTCGAGGAACGCCTCGACCTCACGCGGCCGCAGTACTATCGGCAGCTTCTTGGGCTGCTTGGGCGAGCTCAACGAATCGGCCGGACTGTGCTCCAGAAGCCCTTCCGAGCGGCAGAAACGGAAAAGCCCGCGTACGGCTGAGAGCTTGCGGCTGACGCTGGATTTCTCGTAATGGAAGCTGGCCATGTGGGCGGCGTAACGTCGCAGGAACCGGTAGTCGACACCGCCCGGGAACTCGCGGCCGTCCCTGGCGACATAGCGCAGGAAGTGTCTGCAGTCGCGGCGATATGCCACGACTGTTTTTTGCGAGCAGCCGGACTGGTTCAGGGAGTCGAGATAGCGCTCCAGAATGGCCAGATCCTGCTCCCGCGCCTCGCCTGGTTTGTAAGAGGCTTCCATTTGATTAGAATTCGATTGTAACTGTCATCTTTTCGACGCGAGTGCCTCCTGTTCCTTGAAATAGCCTGAAGCACGGCTCATTCAGGTGCGGCTGAAATCGGCATGCCAGCGCTGTCGTTCGCAGAATATATCCGTTATGTCCTGCGATAGCCGCGGCCAGTTTCGAGCCGCGCCAGCCCCTTCAGTTCCAGCGATATCAGGGCTGTCACAGTGCTGGAGCCGTCAAGGCCGGCCTTTGACGCCAACAGATCAGGATGGCGCGGCAGAGCTTCGAGTTCCCTGAACAGCCGCTGCTCATCATCGCTGAGCCCGGACGGTATTCCGGCCGGGCTGCCGGAATCACCGAGCGGCAGGCTCTGCTGGGAAAGCTCCAGGCCCAGACTCTCGAGCACCTCCTCGGCGCTGGTCACGGCTGCGGCGCCGTTTCTGAGAAGTGAGTGAGGGCCGGTCGAGAGCTTTGAGAATATGCTGCCCGGCACCGCGAACACCTCGCGGCCTTCTTCGAGCGCGAAATCAGCGGTTATCAGGGAGCCGCTTTTTTTAGCGCCCGCCTCGACGACTATTACCGCGCTGGCGAGGCCGGCCATTATCCGGTTCCGCGCCGGAAAACGCCAGGGCATGGGCTGGGTCCTCGGCGGGTATTCGGAGACGATCAGACCGCGTTCCAGAAGCGAGGAGTGAAGGCCGCGATTCGCCGCCGGGTAAACTACATCAGGCCCACAGCCAAGCACAGCCAGACTTCGACCTTTGTAGTCGAGGGAACCGGTATGAGCTGCGGCGTCGATCCCCAGAGCCATGCCGCTGATCACACAGACGCCATGGGCGGAGAGGCCGCGGGCGATGATCGTAGACGCGTCAAGACCGTAGCGCGATGCGGAACGGGCGCCGACGATGGCGACGCAGGGTTGCTCCGAAAGTTCAGCGAGAGGCGTTGCGCCCTTCATAAAGAGAGCCGGTGGCGGGTCGTGTATCTGGGCGAGGCAGCAAGGGTAATCGGGCTCGCCCAGCGTGACGATGCGGGTTCCTTCCCTTTCGAGCTGCTCGAGCATTTCAGGCGCTGAGAACCTCGACCTGAATTCCGCCAGCTGGGGGAGGTTCTTTTCCGGAAGCCTGAGCAGACTGGCCAGCAAAGGGTCCGGGCAGTTCCAGAGCCGGGAGAGGCTCATCTTCCTGGTGGGGACTCGCAGGGGCCAGTTGTATTCCGCGAGGAAGCAGGTGAGGGCGAGGGCGGCGTTTCGCTCAGTTTCCATCCCACCCCTTCCGGTCGATGCTGCGGTAGCTGATGGCCTCGGCCAGGTGCGCCGGGCCGATGTTGGTGGCGCCATCCAGGTCCGCAATCGTGCGTGATACCTTGAGGATGCGGTGATGGGCGCGGGCGCTGAGGCCAAGGCGGTCGATGGCGGCGCCCAACAGCTCTGCGGCGGCTGCATCCAGGCGGCATAGCTTCTCAGCCTGGGCGGAACTCATCCGGGCGTTGCAGAAGACGCCTTCGGTATCAGAGTTCTCCGACAGGCGGGCAGCCTGCCGTTCGCGAGCGGCGCTCACCCTGGCAGCGATCGCAGCTGATGATTCGCGCCTGCCTGCCGATACCATCTGCTTCCTGCTAAGACCAGGGACCTCAACCGCTACGTCGATCCGGTCCATGAGCGGGCCGCTGACACGCCCCCTGTAAGCGGCGACGCGATGGGGCAGACAGATGCACTGCTGGCGGGTATCTCCCAGATGGCCGCAGGGACAGGGATTCATCGCCGCCACCAGCATGAAGCTGGCGGGATAGGTCACTCGCGCGAGCGCGCGGGAGATGGCGACCCGGCCATCCTCCATCGGCTGGCGAAGTGTCTCCAGGGCCATCCGTGAGAATTCAGGGAGCTCATCGAGGAAGAGGACGCCCAGGTGGGAAAGGCTGACCTCGCCGGGCTGAGGCGTCCCCCCTCCCCCGGTCAACCCGATGTGCGAGATCGTGTGATGGGGCGAACGGAATGGACGGGTCGTGACCAGCGGTCGGCCGTCGCGAAGCAGCCCGGCGACGCTGTAGATGCGGGTGACCTCGATGGCTTCGCGGATGTCCAGCGGCGGCAGGATCGATGGCAGGCGGCGGGCTAGCATGGTCTTGCCGGAACCGGGCGGACCCATCATCAGCAGGTTGTGGCCTCCGGCGGCGCAGACCTCGAGCGCCCGGCGCGCCTGCTCCTGGCCTTTGACGTCAGCCAGGTCGAGCCGGCTGGCGGCGCCTTTTGAGAGCAGAGATATGGTGTCTACGGTCGTGGGAGCGATCGCAGTCTCATCATGAAGGAATTCCACCGCCTGCGTGAGGGTCTCGATAGCGATGACCTCGATCCCATCGACCAGGGCCGCCTCGGTGGCGTTAGCTGCGGGAAGGAGGACTCCCTTGTGCCCCATACGCGAGGCGCCTTCAGCAATGGAAAGGGCGCCGTTGATCTGGCGCACGGTCCCGTCGAGGGATAGCTCGCCGGCTGCGCTATATTCCGCTAGCCTGCCTGACTTAAGCTGTTCCGAGGCTGCAAGCAGAGACAGGGCGATGGGAAGGTCGAAGGCAGGGCCGGCTTTGCGGACATCCGCGGGGGCAAGGTTCACCGTGATCCGCCGCAGGGGGAAATCGTAACCGGAATTGGCCATGCCGGCGCGGACCCGCTCCCTTGATTCACGGACAGCGGCGTCGGGAAGCCCAACGATGCTGAATGCGGGAAGGCCCCATCCGAGATCGGTCTCCACTTCCACCGGGTGGGCGTCCATACCTATGACCGCGTGGCTGTGCAACCTGGCAAGCATTTGCATCACTCCTTTTAGGGGAGCATGCTTCCGCCGCGGGGCAGGTCAGGGTGGGAGCGCCAGATTATCAGAAGGCTTGCGGGATGGCAAAGAAATGGGAGGCGCGACCGCAGGTCGCGCCTCCCATAAACTGACAACAATATTCTGTTTATTTTACTGAATTCGTATCTAAGCTACTAAGCCGGTGGCGGCGGCACTACGACACTGCACTGCCACTCAGGGCACTCAAAGGTGATATCGCGCAGGTTCTGCACCTTTTTTAAAGCCGGCTTCTCGTAAGTCTTTTTAATCGATTCCATATTGGTTCTAGCCTCCTTCTGTTCGTCCGAGAGTCTATCATATTTTTATTTAAGGAAAATCCGTCGCCGCGCCTGACCCAAATTCGCTGCGCTCATCTGAACGCGTCTTTCATGTGTACGATGCCAGAATCGCATTTTCCTTCTCCACGGCTCTCATTCGAGAACGTTCCCATCTCAGCTTCTCGCCCCGAGAGATAGATAGAGATCACATCAAACCGGAACTCACATTGACGCAACTCCGGATCTCCCTGATTCGCAGCCACCCACATGGACGCCATCCGCCTTATCTGATTCTGCTTTCGAGGCCCCACTGCTTCAAAGCGTTCCCCGTGATGGCGTCCTAGCCTGGATTTGACTTCGATGAACGCGAGGGTCCTTCCCTTGCGGGCGATTATGTCGATCTCACCATATCGGCTTCGATGATTGGTCTCGACGATCTCGTAGCCGCTCTGTTCGAGGAAACGGCAGGCAAGCACTTCGCCAGCCCTGCCGCGGCTATGACGGAGGTCATTCATGGAGCGCCCAGCTCCGACTTCGCGGCCCTGGCTCACACCGTCCCGGGAAGCGAAACGTTGAACGAACGCCGGTGCAGCGGCGAATATCCAAACTGGACGATAGCCTCCCGATGGCTCAGGGAGCCGTATCCCACATGGCCGTCAAATCCGTATTCAGGATATCGCTCGTGCAGCTTCATCATCAGGCGGTCACGAGTCACCTTGGCGAGGATCGACGCCGCGGCTATGCAGGCGCTTTTAGAGTCGCCTTTCTTAACCGGGCGATGAGGCACCGTGCATTCCGGCAGACTCAGATGTCCGTCGACCAGGGCGACAGCCGGCCAGTGCTCCAGCGCTTCGAGGCTACGGGCGAGCACCCGGAGGTTGGTTTTCTGCAGGCCGTCGCGGTCGATCGTGCGGCTGCTGTAACTGATGATGGTGAAACGGGATGCATGGCGGATTATCAACGGAAAAAGTTGCTCCCGCACTTTGGGGGTGAGTTTCTTGGAGTCGCTGAGGCCGCTGAGTAGTGGCGAGATCACTTCCGGCTTCATCAGGGTGTAATCGAAGACGACCGCGGCGGCTACGATCGGCCCGGCCAGGCAGCCCCGCCCCACCTCGTCGGCGCCAGCCACGTCCCCATCCCCGCCGCACGACTCCAGGTCGAACTCGAAGAGCGCGCTGGTGTCGGCAGTGGCGGTCCCGGCCATGGAATAACTAGTTCAGTGTGCCCATGCGACTGGGCGGCCAGTAGGTGAAGAATGCCTTGCCGATGACGTTTTCTACCGGCAGCCAGGGTGGCTTCCAGAAACGGCCGTCCTGACTGTTGGTGCGATTGTCTCCCATAACGAACACGTTCCCTTCCGGGACGGTCTGCATGGGGAAAGTGCTTAGGTCGATCGCTTCCGGATTGGTATAATTCTCGATCTGCGGCTCGCCGTTGACGATGACGCCGCCGCGCTTCACCTCGACCGTGTCGCCGGCTACGGCGATGACCCGTTTCACAAAGTCGGTTTCCGGATCGCTGGGAGACTTGAAGACGATGATGTCACCGCGCTTGATGTCGCCATAGCGGTACGCGAGCCGGTTGATGAGGATGCGGTCGCCGGGATTGATGGTAGGGACCATCGACTCTGAGGGGATCTGGAAAGGTTTTATCAGGTAAGCCTGGATCACCCAGGCGGCGATGATCGCGCCCAGAAGGATCCCGATGACTTCGAGGGTGCTGCGAGCGGCGCTACGCGACATCGGCTTGACCGAAGCCTAGCGCTGCTTTTCCCGGACCTTGGCCTTCTTGCCTACCTTGCCGCGCAGGTAATACAGCTTGGCCCGGCGCACTGCACCGATGCTCATGACCTCGATCTTGTCGATCTTGGGGGAATGTACCGGGAACGTCCTCTCGACGCCCACGCCGAAGGAATGCTTGCGGACGGTGAATGTCTCGCGCGCGCCCTCGCCCTGGCGCTTGATGACGATGCCCTGGAAGACCTGGATGCGGCTGCGCGTGCCTTCAATGACCTGGAAATGGACCTTGACGGTATCCCCGGCCTTGAACTGGGGGATCTCGCGAAGCTGCTGCTTTTCAATTAGTTCGATTACCTGACTCATGGCTTCTCCCTGCTAAACGGCCGCTCCATGCGGCCTCACTTCGCCAGATCCGGCTCAGGACTGGCGGTTCATTAGTTCAGTAGTGCCAAGTTCGAAATTCTAGAGGTTTTTGGGGCGATATGCAATTCGAAGCGCGATTTGGCCCTGTTTTCCGCTATTTCGGCATCAGACCCAGATCCTGCTTCAGCGACTCCAGCGTGATCATTGCGCCTGATTCCAGGGTTCTCAGAGCGATCAGGCCGGCGGCCAGGATCAAAATAGTCAGCAGCGGCAGGACAAGCGCCCGCCAGCGGCTTATCTTCAGCGCCTCGACCGCTGCCATCCAGGTGGCGACAAAACCGATCAGCATGGCGGCAATCCGGGCCAGCGGCCCTACTTCCGGCAGCAAGGCCAGCAGATACAGGAAATGTGGCACCCGGGCGAAACTGACCGCGCGGAATGCCTGGGTGAAATCGGCCCTGCTTCTCAGAAGGCGCCCGGCCCAGTAGATTCCCAGGACCGTGGCCAGCCATGAGGCGATACCCGCGGCGATTGCGGCAGGGCTCAGGCGGTCAGCCAGAACGTAGGCCATTATTACGGAACCAACGAGCCCCAGCAGTAAGGCAGGCCCAGTCATCAGTGGCTCACGGGAGACCTCGCGATAGGCGCTACGGTCGAGGAACAGCGCCCTCAGCGCCAACCCGGCCCAGTCGCCGGCCTGATGAAAAACACCTCTGATCAGCGTCGACAATGACCAGGCATCGACTTCTGCCAAGCCGGCTCGAACGCCAGCCGCAACGGTTCCTTCCCCAGAAACACCGGCCTGCTTTCCAGCCGCTGCCTGTTCCTCAGCCGTCCCACCCTGTTTCTCAGCCGCGACAGCCCGCCCGGCCCGCGGCTCCCCGACCGATTCACCTCGCCTCGCGTTGAAGATCGCAAAGACATCCGCCGAGTTGCGGGTCGGCGGCACATCCATGTCGCCGGGATGGAAGATGAAGGCGTCGGTCTGCTCGCCGCCCATGCCGCCGTGGCTGCCGATGAGTTCCTCCATGGCGGCGACGGTGCCGTCAGCATAGACAGTACTGTTGACGATAAGATCACCCGCATGGGGGAAATCGGCAATCCGCCGGACCTGCCAGGCGCGCAGCTCCGTATCGCCATAAGGCTCCAGCGGATCCTCACCACTGACCTCGCCAGTATGGAGATTACGCATACCACCTTTGCCTAATGCGATCGGGGTTCCTTCCTCATCGTAAGCCACGACGAAACCCACACCGTCATGCTGAACCACCGCGTCGACCATTCCAGGGTAGGTTTCGTTCAGCTCACCGAGGGTGATCTTGCGCGGAAAGAGGTCGAAGTAGACCTGGGCGATGTTGCCGCTGCCGCAGACGATCACCGGCTCTACTTTTTCCAGGTCAGCCGGCGCCTGCTCACGCATGGAGCGGTCAGTGACGCGCCGGACCTGTTTCAGCAAGGCGCCGCCTGCACGGCCGCTGGTGCCCTGCTCCTGGATATTCTTCAGTTCCCCGGATATGGCCGCCACCGCGACCGTGCCATCGTCGCCGCCGAATGTATGCGCTACCCCAATACCCTCAGGCAGCTTCTCCTCTATGAACTCCTGCAGCGTGTAACCGTAGCGCTGCAGAAAAGTCGGCCCAAAGGACTGTCCATGGTCGGAAAGCACGATCAGGTCATAAGGACGCGGCGCCTTGCGCTCGATTATATCGCGCACGTGGGCTATCACCCGGTCGTATTTACGCAGCGTGGCCAGGGCGTGTCTTGACCAGGGTCCCGAATGATGGGCAACCTCATCATATCCCGGCCAGGTTATATAGAGAGACGGCGAGCCGCGGACGATGTCCATGATCGTCAGATAGGCCGCCAGATCGCGCATGAAGACAGTGGTCGCCGCGCGCACTGCAGGGTAAAAATGGCGCTGGCGATTCAGCAGTGGATAGACTTTGTTAGCCTTGTCGCGCCGGTACTGCCAGACCTCGAGTGCCATCTCGTTGATGAACAGCACCAGGGTCCTCATGATGAAATACGGATTCAGCATCAGCAGGTAGATGTCCCTGGCCCGCTGGCGCTTTTCCTCCCGGCTGCCACTGGTCAAGTCGGCCAGGGTCAGGATCGACTTCTCAGCGTCGCCGTTGAGCATGTTGTTGATGCTGGAGCCGCCGCGCATCAGGCCTTCCCCACTGGCATAACGCTCATTGATCAGGGGCGCATCCTTGCTGGAGACGAACAGCTTGCCCTCGTCTTTGCCATACCAGCGGAAAGACGGGATATCATAGTTGTCGCCGAACATGATGCCGGCCTGGCAGGCGGATGTCTGCGACGGCAGGCCGCAGTCCATGAGCGAGAGTGCGTAGCCTTCCCTCTCCAGCATCTGGCTCAGCTCCGGCATGTATCCTTCCTCCAGGGCTTTCTGCAGGTGGTGGAAACTGAGCCCGTCGATCTCCATCATCACCAGGCCCCGGCTTTGATCGCCGGCCCCATCGAACTTCCTGCGCCCGGCCAGCCGCTCGATCACACCCTGGTAGAACGAATCGTCGTCGCCGACACCGGTAAGCCCGATGATCACGGTGTTCACGGCAGATATGAAGATGCCGGCGAAAAAGGCGGCGGCAAAATCTCTTACCTCAAAAGTTGGAAGCAGGTCGCTGGCGATTATCAGGGCGAAGGCGTTAGCCACGAAGCCTACGGCAAAGATGGCGAAGAAACCAAAAGGAAGAGCCAGCATCAGGATCAGCGGCCGGATGACCAGGTTTACGATGCCCAGCATCAGCGCCGCCGCAGCCGCACCGGTCATGCCGCCGGAGATAGTGATGCCCGGCAGGACCATGGAAGCGATGATGAGCGAGACCGCGTCGACAATCCAGAGGAAGATGAACCGGAAGAATATCCGGAATGCGTAGCCTATGGATTTCAAGATCCGGCTCCCTTCAAACCGTCACCAACGGCGCAGGTTCCGCTATTGCCAGCTCGCTATCCCAGGTTCTGCTGCCGCCATTTCTCGATCTCGGCATGATTACCCGAAAGCAGGACCTCCGGAACCTTCCATCCCCGGAATTCTGCCGGTTTCGTGTAATGGGGATATTCCAGCCGGCCGCCAAGCTCGCTGGAAAAAGATTCGTAGACAGCGCTCTCCTCGCTGCCGAGAGCTCCAGGCAGGCGCCTGGTTAGCGCGTCGATGACCACCATCGCCGGTAACTCGCCGCCGCTGACCACGTAGTCGCCGATGGAGATATCGCCGGTTACCAGATGGTCGGATACCCGCTGGTCGAAGCCCTCGTAGCGGCCGCACAGGAGCGTGAATTCTGAAAGGCCGGAAAGCTCAGTAAGCAGGGAATCATCGAGCCGCCGGCCGCGGGGAGACAGCATGAAAACGGGGCGCTGTTCCTTAACCGCTACACAGTCGACGCCATACACTCCCTCGAGGGCGGCGCAGACCGAGTCGACCCTGAGGACCATCCCGGCGCCGCCGCCACAGGGCGTGTCGTCGACCTGGTTATGTTTCAGGGGGGTGAAGTCGCGGTAATTGTGCAGCCTTGCCTCCAGGCTGCCGGCCTGTACCGCATTGGTGACATGCCGCTGATCGAAGAACCAGTTGAACCATTCCGGGAAGAGGGTGAAGACGTCGATCTTCATGAGGATTCACGCATCAAGCCGGGCGATATTCCATGAAGACATATCACCATGGCGGTCACACCGCGAAGCCTTCCGCGAGCTCGATGCGCCGGTTCTCGACGTCGACCGAGAGGATCGCCTGGCTGATGAACGGCACCAGCAGCAGTTTTTCCTCCTCGCCTTCCGGTTCGATCTCGATGTAGGGATTGGCCTTGGGTGATTCGACCAGCCGGAATACGGTGCCGACCAGCCGCTCTCCCTCGTAGACCTCGCAGCCTTCGATCTGAAAAGCGTAGTATGAGCCTTCCTCCGGCTCGTCCAGTTCCGTTGCTCTTATGAACAACGATGCGCCGAACAGCGGCTTCGCTTCTTCCTGCGAACCGATGCCCCTGAACCTGACGATCGGTCCCCGATCCGACGTTCGGCTCGTTTCTATTATCACCGGCGTACGCTCCTCCTCACGTTTGCGCATGAGATGAAGTTCCGACCCGGCCGCGAATCGCTCGTCCGCCTCGGTGAGCTGCTTTATCAGCATCTCGCCGGCGGTCCCGTGGATCCGCTTCACCATCCCGACCAGGATCCATTCAGGCGCTCCCACCGGGGCTCGGTCAGTTCCGCCGGCTGATTTGCCGGTGGCCTCGCCCCTGGAGCCACTGATGGAGTCGCTGGCCGGGTCAGTCAACTATTTCGACGATCGCCCGTTTGCCGTTCTTGACCGCGCTCGCCTTGACGATGGTCCTCAGCGCCCTGGCGATACGGCCCTGCTTGCCGATGACCTTGCCGATGTCATCCTTGGCCACAGTCAGCTCCAGCACTACGGTGGTGTCAGTCTCGGTCTCCTGCACCTTGACCTCGTCCGGCTTGTCCACCAGGGACTTGGCCAGGTATTCGAGTAGATCCTTCACTTTCTTCCTCCGTTTTCGCTTTAGAGTTTCAACTTCAGGATATCCCCTTGACCGACAGCAGCTTGGCGACGGTTTCCGTCGGCTGGGCACCCTTGGCCAGCCAGTCGCGTGCCTTGTCCTCATCGACTTCGATGAGCGACGGGTCTTCCTGTGGTGCATAGCGACCGATATTCTCGATCACCTTGCCATCCCTGGGGGAACGGGAATCGGCTACCACGATCCGGTAGATCGGCTTCTTCTTGCGGCCGACCCGGCTCAAACGTATCTTCACTGACATTCAATCACCTCCTCTGGAACTTGCGTTTGTTTACTCGTGTCTTGTTCCGCTTTGAGCATCTCAACTCGTGCGCGGCGATCAGAAACCGCCCTTCAGCATTTCAGGCGGGATATTAGGCATTCCTTTGCCACCCTTGCCGCTTGCCAGCTGCTTCATCATCTTCTGCATCTGCTTGAAACGGCTGATCAGCTGGTTCACGGCCTGGACACTGGTGCCGCTGCCGGCGGCGATGCGCTTGCGGCGGCTGCCGTTGATCATGTCCGGCAGGCGGCGCTCCTCGAGAGTCATCGACCGGATGATAGCCTCGACCCGGTCGAGCTCACGCTCGTCGATCTGCTGGTTCTTGAGCGCCTTGGGCACTCCCGGGATCATGGAAAGCATGCCGGCCAGCGGGCCCATCTTGCGCATGCTCTGCATCTGGTCCAGGAAATCGTCGAAGGTGAACTGGGCCTTGCGGAGCTTCTGCTCCAGCTCCCTCGCCTTCTTCTCATCCACCTGCTCCTGCGCCTTCTCGATCAGGGTGAGCATGTCGCCCATACCGAGGATGCGGCCGGCCATCCTCTCGGGATGGAAGTAGTCGAACGAGTCAAGCTTCTCGCCGGTGGAGGCGAACTTGATCGGCTTGCCGGTCACGGCCTTCACTGAGAGCGCGGCGCCACCACGAGCGTCGCCGTCGAGCTTGGTGAGGACGACTCCGTCGAAATTCACCTGCTGCATGAACTCCTCGGCCACGTTGACCGCGTCCTGGCCGGTCATGGAATCGAGAACCAGCAAAATGTTGTGGGGCTTGACCTCGGAGCGGATGCTCACCAGTTCCTGCATCAGCTTCTCATCTATGTGCAGGCGGCCGGCGGTATCGATGATGACTACGTCGCGCCCGGCGCCGGCGGCATCCTGCACGCCCTTTGTGGCGATCTCCACCGCGTCGTCGCTGCCATCGATAGAGAAGACCGGCACGTCGAGCTGGGTTCCCAGCATCTTCAGCTGGTCGATGGCTGCCGGCCGGTAGATGTCGCAGGCGACCATCTCCACCTGCTTACCCTGGGCCTTGAGAAAGCGCGCCAGCTTGCCGCAGGCTGTCGTCTTGCCGGAACCCTGCAGGCCTACCATAAGGACTACTGTAGGCGGACGGGGTGAGAAAGTAAGTTTGGTGGAAGCGGCACCCATGAGGTTGCCGAGCTCCTCATGGACTATCTTTACTACCTGCTGGCCGGGGGTCAGGCTTTCGAGCACCTCGGCGCCCATCGCCCGCTCCTTGACGGCGGCCACGAACTGCTTGACCACCTTGAAGTTGACATCGGCTTCCAGCAGGGCCAGGCGGATCTCCCGCATGGCCTTGTTGATGTCGTCCTCAGTCAGATGCCCCTGTCCCTTGAGGCCGCCGAGAACACTCTGTAATTTTTCAGATAATGTGTCAAACATATTTATTCCAGGATATCAGGAGGTGAGGACGGAAGAAGATCGCATTGACTATCGTGGCGTTGTGGAACGCCAGTGCGGGAGACAAGACATGCCCTGCCGTCACGTCCAGGTTAACGGACATGATCCGGGCATGGGTAATCCATCTGTAAAACAATCTCACCGCTGCAATCCACATTCCACTTTGCGAGCATCCACAGTCACTGTCCTCGGCAGGGAGCTTTTTGAAGCCGCCAGCCCGTATGGGCCGTCGTTGTCCCGGTTCGCTCCCGGCACCTCGCGGGCGTGTGCAAAAACGCCCTTCTACAGCTCTTAATATTAGGAAGTAGTAGTAGAAGTGTCAAGCAGGGAGGCGTGGCTGGTCCAGCAACTCCCTCAGCTGCTTCAGCAAAGCCTGTAACTGATACGGCTTCTGAAGAAACGGATAACCTTTGTCCTGGATTGTCTCCTTGCCGCTGATATCACTATAACCGCTGGCAAGCAGGACCTTCAGCTCCGGTTTGTCCTCAAGCAGGTGACCCACGAGAGTGACCCCGTTCTCTTTTGGAAGGATCACATCGCTGAAAACGAGGTCGAAATCTCCCTGCGGGTCATCGAATATCGCCTTGGCTTCCTCGGCATCAGACGCAACCGTAACCGAATAGCCATTTCTGGTCAACATCTTTTCAGCAAGCTTTCTGACTACTCCCTCATCCTCGACAAGCAATATTCTTTCGCCGCGACCCTGTAACTGCTCAATTGGAATATTTACTGATTCGACGCTGCCAGTCTGAAAAGGCATCGCCGGCAGGGAGATGTTAAAGTTCGTGCCCTGCCCGGGAGTGCTCTCCACGTTGATCCACCCTCCATGCTGCGTGACGATCCCGTAGACGACCGAAAGACCGAGGCCGGTCCCATAGGCGGCGGCCTTGGTCGTGAAAAATGGCTCGAATATATGCGATATGGTCTCTGCGTCCATGCCGCATCCCGCATCCTCGATCTGCATATGGACAAATTCACCCTGCTTTGAACCCGGGTGAGTGCTGGCGTATTCAGCGTCAACAGGAAGATTTCCAGTGCTGATGGTGATCTCACCGCCACCCGGCATGGCATCCCTGGCATTGACTACCAGGTTCATGATCACCTGCTCGATGTGTGAAGCGTCGGCATTGATCGTCCAGAGTCCTTCTTCAAGATGCGTGATCAGCCGGTACTGCTCACCTATCAGGCGGCCGAGCATCTTGAGTAGATCAGTTATGACGGCATTAAGGCTCACGGGTTTCGGATGCATGGGCTCCCGGCGGCTGAATAACAGCAGCTGACGTGCCAGATTGGCCGCTCGATCTGAAGAATGACGCGCTTCCTTGAGCTCCTTGTAGGCCGTTGAATCTTCACTCAGTTCCAGCATGGCGAGGTCGGTATAACCCTCGATCGCGGTCAGGTAGTTATTGAAGTCATGAGCCACGCCACCGGCCAGCATACCGATACTCTCGAGTTTCTGGCTCTGGCGCAGCTGTTCCTCAAGGCGGCGGTGCTCGGTCATATCATGAAGGATGCCCCTGATTGCCTTGATCTCGCCAGCCGTATCCAGCATCGATGTCAGCGAAGCTGAAAGATACAGCCTTTTACCGTCTTTAGACTGAAATTCCAGATCATAATTTTTCAGAAATCCCTGACGCTTAAGGTTTTCAAGCATCTTCTTCCGGTCTTCAGGGTGCGAGTAAACCCTCTTGGCGATGTTGACCTGAAGCAGCTCCTCCCTGGAGCCGTAGCCAAGCAGTTCGACACCGGCTGCGTTTATGTCCAGAATCTCGCCTGCGGGAGAAGTCATTATGACTGTGTCCTTTGAGTCCTCAAACAGGGTACGGTATTCCGCTTCACTCTGCCGCACTGCTTCTTCAGAGTGTTTGCGGTCGGTGATATTCTGCGCCGTTCCTCGCAGCCCCACGATCTTGCCGTCTGCATCACGCTTGGCTTCACCGCGGGCGGAGATCCATCTTGTAGTGGATGTGGGCCGGGCGAGCTCCAGATCCAGCTCGTATGGCGTTCCATCCTCCATGGCTTTCTTCACTACGGCGTCGAGCCGCTCGACACTTTCCGGGGTATATGCCTTGAGATGTTCAAGATAACCGATCGGGGGCGAACCGATTTCGAAGCCATAGATCCGGTAGTATTCGTCCGACCAGTAAATCGTGTCGTCGATCGCATCCCAGTCCCAGCTGCCGATCTTTGCCAGATGCTGGGCTTCCCTGAAGCCAGCTTCGCTTACTTGTAGCGACTGTTCCGCCTGCCTGCGCTCGGTGATGTCGGTAAACATCCCGAAGGTCTCTTTGAAATTCTGATCGGCATCATAGGTCGGCACGGCAGATGCCAGGGTCCACACCGCCAGCCCGTTCTTGTGGCGGAACCGGCGTTCGAAAATCTCCGACAGGCCCTCACGGCGTTCATCCATTTTTCCCAGATGATTGGACAGATCCTCCTCGAACATGAAAGCTGTCGCCGGTTGGCCGATCATTTCCTCGACCTGATATCCGAGCATCCCGGCCATCCTCGCGTTTACAAAAGTGATCAGAAGATCCTCTCCCAGCATCATGATGCCTTCGTAAGCCGTGTCCACGATCCGGCGGTACCTGTTCTCGCTTTCCATCAAGTCTCGATGAGCCAACATGCTTGTCAGCCCATCGGTCAGTCGCCCGCTGATCTCCTGAAAAAGGCGCTGCTCTTCCTGTGTCCATACCCTTGCATAAGAGCACTGGTGCACACCGAATACCCAGGGTATGCCTGTTTTGGGATAAAGGGCGATCATCATCTGAGACTTGACACCAAATTGCTCTGCACTCACCTTGTTGACTGGTTTTTCCGACCCGGCTCCATACATCACCGGATTCGCAGATTCCAGGGCTTCCCGCAGATTCTGGGCCATGTCCGGGAGCATCGGTACTTCTTCCCTCAATATCCCCGCGCCCGGAAACTCAGGTTTGGCGACCTCCATTGGAACCCGAAACGATGGCGCATCCGGATCGCACGGATAGAAGAGCCAGGCCCGGTCGCAATCAAAGATAGCCAGCACTGAGTCGAGCACATCACTCAGCATCTGCTCGAGGTCACTAGTACCCTCAATGGCACGACTGACCTGATCTATGCTTTCGAATAACCTCAAACGGGCCTGACGTTCCTCCGCCGCCCGTTTGGATTCGGATATGTCCAGAAATACCACAACGGCGCCCACAACCTGACCATCTTCCCGCATTGGCGTGGTAACACATCCTACCGGGAAATATGTACCATCCTTCCGCCAGAATATCTCACTGTCCCCCCGAAAAGCCTCGCCCGTTGTGACGGCCGTATAAATCGGACACTCTTCCGGGGGATACTCAGTGCCGTCAACCTTATGGTGATGGAAAGTCTCATGGCTTCGGCGGCCTAGAATTTCCTCTGCTTTGTAACCTAGCAGGTCCGACGCCGATGGATTGACGAAGGTAACCTTGCCCTCCATATCAAGACCGAAGATTCCCTCGCCGGCTGAGTTGAGCACCATCTCGTTCTTGTAGCTTATCCGCCGCAGCTCTTCCTCCACCCGCTTATGCTCGGTGATGTCCGTAACAATTCCTTCAATAGCGATGGGGTTTCCTAAATTGTCACGCACCAGGATGTTGCGCTGATTCAACCAGCGAACATCTCCTGATTCATGAATGATCTGATACTCATACGTGGGAGGCATCTCGCCTTTGACAAGATTTGCCCATTGCACTTTAAAATACTCTTTCCAGTCAGGGTGAATCGCCTTGTTAAAGAGCCCTGAATCTTCATAGAATTCTTGCGGGGAGTGCCCGAACACGAAAAGGGCCGCGGGACTCACATATTCGTATTTCCCATCAGGCAACGACATTCTGTAAATCACATCCTGAGCGTTTTCTGCTAACCGACGGAAACGCTCTTCGCTTTTATGCAACGCTTCTACCGCCTGTTTTCGCTCGGAGATATCAGAGAAAACCACCACAGCACCGACAGCCTGATCTGCTTCCAGAATCGGCGTGGCGACACACTGGACGGGAAAGCTTGTTCCATCCTTGCGCCAAAATATCTCATCCGTCTCCCGAAGGACTTCCCCCTTTTTGACAGCGCTATGAATTGGACATTCTTCCGATGGGTATTCTGTTCCGTCGGCCCTGTGGTGGTGAAAAGTATCGTGATGCCGGCAGCCAAGTATCTCTTCGACTTCGTAACCGAGCATGTTTGCCGCGGACGGATTTGCGAAGGTCACCCTCCCTTCCAGATCCAGCCCGAAGATTCCCTCACCAGCGGAATTCAGCACCATCTCATTCTGGTAGCTTATCCGGCTGAGCTCTTCATTTGCCCGCTTGCGCTCAGTGATGTCATAGGCTACTGAGAGAAGGCACGGCTCTCCCTGGAATTCAATAGTCCGGGCGAAATCGATAACCGTGAGGATAGCGCCGTCCTTACGCCGGAGAGTCGTCTCAAAATCTGAGACCTGGCCGAACTCCTCCAATCCTGCTACAAGGGCTTCGCGGTTTGCAGGATCAGCCCAGATTGAGAGCTCGGTAGTAGTCTTGCCGATGGATTCGTCATGTGAATAACCGAGTAGCCGCGAGTAGCCCTCATTGACCTCCAGAATCCTGCCGTCAGAGATACTGGTTATAGCCATCAGGTTCGGCGTCGCCTGGAAGGCCGCGGAAAACTTCCGTTCGGACTCGCGCAATTCCCGCTCGTCGCGCAGTCGTTCCGTGATGTCGATGAAGGTTACAATCACTTGGATCAATTCATCTTCTTTGACAAAAACCGGATCGGCATTTACCAGCACCCACACATCATTTTCGTTCCCGGGACGGTGGACTCCACAAATAAAGTTCCTTAGCGCCTGACGCGATGCAATAACCTGGTTCACCGGATATTCTTCACGGGGCATGACGTATCCATCCTCGCGGAAGAAATGCCAGTCCGGATCGATCCCCGTTTTCCCCAGCAGTTGCTCTTCCGTCAGACCAAGCAGTTCCTGCGCCAGAGAATTGGATGTCAGTATTTTAGAGTCAGCTCCATGCACGACGACTGCCGCCTGGATTTTCTGGATCAATGTTCGATATTCTTCTTCGCTCTTCTTCAGTGCTTCCTCTACCTGTTGCCGTTTTGCCCGCGAGCGCAGCACAGTAATACCATAGGCAAGATCGCTTGCCAGCTCTCCCAGGATCTCGGTTTCTCTGTCATCGAATGCATCCGGCTCAGCGGAATAGATGCTCAGGACTCCAAACGGTCGTACTTCAGAGATGAGTGGCAAAGCAATGCTGGCCTGATAGCCTTGCTGCAATGCCTCCACACGCCAGGGAGCAAAAGCCGGGTCTGCATGAATATTACGCGCCAGGCACGGTTTCCCGGTGCGGATCGCGGTCCCGACCGGTCCGCGACCACGTTCGTTATCAGCCCAGGTAAGTCCGGCGGATTCGATATATAGCGATTCGATTCCAGCGTGGGCTACCGGCCGCAGGGTCCTGGCCTTATCCTGGTCTGCGAAAGCGACCCAGGCCATGCGGTAACCTCCCACCTCGACAGCTATCCTGCAGACCTCGTCCAGTAATCCTTTTTCATCAGTGACACGGATAAGCGTCTGATTTATGTCACTTAACATGCGAAGCGCGCGGTTGATACTGGCAAGCTCCATTTCCGTCTGCCAGCGTTCAGTGATGTCCTGCACGGTACCCACAGACCGGATCGCCATGCCTAGTTCATCGTAAAAAGTCTCACAGCTCTCGCGAACGTACTTGACCCTGCCGTCAGGGAAAAGCAGGCGGTGCTCGATGGAATATGGCGTCCTGGTCTTGAGGGAATTGCTGTAGGCATGATCCACGGCTTCCCGGTCTTCCGGGTGTATGGCATCAAGAAAGGCTTCATACGAAGCTCCGAACTCTGCCTGGTCGATCTCGAACATTCGATAGATCTCATCCGACCAGACGAGGATGTTGTTGACGATATCCAGCTCCCAGCTGCCTATCTGGCCGATGCGTTGAGCCTCGTTCAGGCGGGCCACTGATTCCTCCATGGCATTTTCCACCAGCATGCGCCCTGTCACGTCAACCATGATCACAAGGGTCTTTTCGCCAAAGGAAGAGAAACAGCACTGGATACGGCGCTTCCCGCCGTCTTTGCATGCCATCGATACTTCAAATGGTTCGATCTCGGATTTCGACTCAAAGGCTCTGGCGACTCTGGTCATCCACAATGAATACATTTCTTTCCTGTACTGGTCTTCAGGAAAAGCCAGGCGCGCCCAGTGAGGAAGGTCTGGGATATCACCGATCGTGTAGCCGAACAGGTCGGTGAACTTTCGGTTGATAAAAATGACCCGGCCATCAGCGGCAGTGAAGACCGCCATCGCAATCGGTGAGTTCTTTATCAGTTCAGTGAATTGTCCGTCAGGTCTGGCCATCTAAGAGACTTCTTCCTTGATTTCAGGAAAATTAACCCTTTTGCAGGGAAGTCAGCTGTAGAATGGTCCTTTTCCTCGGAGACAAGTAGTTGATTCTTAAATCGGGTTTTAGCTGAAGACCGAGGACTGAAAAACGAGAAACGCGATGAAAACGAGGGCAATGATAGTGATTGCGATGGCGATTATGATGTCGAAGACTACGCCTCCAGCAGCGCCTTGGCGAAATCCTCGGGATCGAACGGCCTGAGATCCTCCATCTGCTCTCCCACTCCGACCAGCTTGATGGGCAGACTGAGCTCATGGGAGATGGCCACAGCGATGCCACCCTTGGCGGTCCCGTCCAGCTTGGTGAGCACGGCGCCGGTGACATCCACAGCCTCGCCGAATAGCCGCGCCTGGATGAGGCCGTTCTGGCCGGTGGTAGCGTCGACGGTGAGCAGGGTCTCGTGAGGAGCGTCTGGGATCTGCTTGACCACGACGCGCCGGATCTTCTTTAGTTCCTCCATCAGGTTCACTTGCGTATGCAGGCGCCCGGCCGTATCGACTATGACCACGTCAGTGCCACGCGATTTCGCCGCCGTCAGCGCGTCGAAGACCACGGCGCCGGGATCGCTTCCATGTTCCTGGGCGATCACCGGGGCATCCACCCGCCTGCCCCACTCCTGCAGCTGCTCGATGGCGGCAGCGCGGAAAGTGTCGGCGGCGGCCAGCATCACGGTCTTGCCTTCCTGCCGCAGATGCCAGGCGATCTTGCCGATGGTGGTCGTCTTGCCGGTGCCGTTTACCCCAACGACGAGGATGACCGAGGGCTGGTGGGAGACGTCGATCTGATAGTCACCCACCGCGAACATATCGGCGACAGCTTCTTCCAGGTGGGAATAGAACTGGTCCTTGCCCATGATCTTGCCGTCGTTGGCCGCCTGCTCCATGCGCTCGACGATCTCTACAGTGCTGTTCACGCCACAATCAGCGAAGATAAGGGTCTCTTCGAGGCGCTCCCAGAGGTCGGCGTCAATCTTGTCGAACATGACCGCCGACAGATGCTGCTGCATCGTCTGACGGCTCTTGGAAAGGCTTTCCTTGAAGCGCTTGAGCCAGCCGCGCTTCTTTTCCTGCTCCTCTTCAGACGGTTCGGCGGCGGCCTCTTCAGGCGCGGCGACTCCCTTGAATACTTCGTGCCAGGATCTGGTCATGGCTCAGCTTGCTACCGCGGTCGCTTCGATGTCTTCCTGGGCAGCGGGCGTATCGGCAAGCTCGCCGCCATCGGCATTCTCAACCGCCATCTCGCTCTCGCCACCATCATCGACAGTTTCAGCAGCCTCGGTCTGAGCCACCGGCTCGGCGCCATCAGAGTCTGCACCGATTTCTGCCGCCGGCATCTTGCGCGAGAGCACTTTCGAAGTGCCGTCCGCGCCCATGCTCACACCGTAGAGCACATCCGCGACTTCCATGGTGCGCTTCTGGTGGGTGATGACGATGAACTGGGTCCGGTTCTGATAACGGCGCAGCATCGACAGCAGCCGGTCGATGTTGAGGTCATCCAGCGCCGCCTCGACTTCGTCAAGGATGTAGAACGGCGCCGGCCTCGCCAGAAAGATGGCGAAGAGGAAGGCGATTGCGACCAGCGAGCGCTCGCCACCGGAAAGCAGCTGCAGGCTTCGCAGGGCTTTGCGGGCCGGCTTTACCGAGATCTCGATGCCGCGGCGATCGCCGGTGGAACCGGCTTCCTTCTCGATTGCCTCGGATTCTTCGCTCGGTTCACCATCTGCGTCCACAGAGTTCGTTTCCGGCTCCACCAGGGTAAGGCGGCCTTCGCCTCCGGGGAACAGGGTTCCCACAACATCAGAGAAATGCTGGCGAACCGCTTCGAAAGTCTTTGAGAAGTTGGATTCGATGCGGTCGGTGAGCTCGCGGATAAGTCCGGTCAGCTCGTCAAGGCTCTTCTCCAGGTCAGCGCGCTGCTCAGTGAGGAAACTCTGACGCTCCACCATCTCCTCGTATTCCTGCTGGGCCAGGGGGTTTACCGGGCCGATGAGTTCGCGGCGCCGCTCCAGGCGTTCGATCTGCTCTTCGAATATCTCCAGCTCCGATTGCGGTGCCGGCTCGAGTTCCTCCAGCCCGGCGTCGGGATGGCGTTCCTTCAAGACTGCCAGCCGCGAACCTTGCTCCTCAACATGGTCGCGCAGGCGGGTGACGCTGACCTCGCGCTCGGTGGAGGCGTCGCTGGCGCGGCTGAGTTCCTGCTGCAGGCCGGCCTCTGCGGTCGACAGTTCGCGCAGGCTGGTGGAATGCAGGTTGCTCTGCTCCTCGCCCTCGCGTAGCTGGGACTCGAGACCGCCGGCCATGTTCTCGAAGATGGTGGAAAGTTTCTCGATGCTGGCATGGAGCGCGACGCACGCAGGCTCCAGGCGCCGGTAGGCGGGAAGCTGCCGGGCTGATTCTTCCTGCTCGCGGCGGAGGCGCTCCAGCGACGGGCCGATGCGCTCGATCGCCTGGCCGCCGACACGCTCCCGCTCGCGGACACGGGCTGCCGTTATCTGCAGCTCGGTGACCTTGCCGGAAAGCTCCTGGCGGCGGGCGGCGAGTGCCTCGTCGTCCTCGTCCGGGGCAGCCCCGGAGGCGACGCCCGCTTCGGCGAGCGCACGCTCTGTCTCCTCAAGGCGCCGGGCGGTCTCGCCCAGGTCCTCATCGATCTTGCGGTCTTCAGCCTGCAGGTGCTCCCGCGATGCTTCCTTGATCTCTGCCTCCTGGATGAGCACGCGGCGCTTGCGTTCTACGCCTGTCATAGACGCCTCGACCTCGCGCATCTCTTCCAGGACCTCACGCGCCTGCTTTTCGGAGTCGGCATGCCGGCGATCCACATCGGCCAGCTCCATGACCATCCTCTCGATCTGGGTCTCCAGCTCCACGTGGCGCGCTTCAGCCGTCTCGCGTTCGTCTTCCAGATGACGGCGCTCGTTGCGCTGCCTGAGGACCACCGAAGACGGCGGGTCCGCCTTGTAGCTGAGCAGCCTGCGGCCGGCGTGGAAGACGACGCCGTCGCGGGTCACCAGAGTGCCTTCAGCCGAGGAGATGGCGCTGGCAGTGATTCCGGCACCACCGCTGCTGCCGCTCACGTCAGCGATATCATTGACGACCCGCACACCGGCGAGCAGGGCGGCCACGCGGCTTTCCTGGCCTCCGGATACCTTCACGTGGTCGATGAGATAATCTTCGCCGTCCCGCCGGACATCGCCGGCTACATTCTCCTGGGGAAGCAGGAACTCGACGCTGCCGAGCCTGGCGGTGCGCGCCTGGGCCAGCAACTCGCCGGCCTGGCCGATCCCTTCCACCGCGAGGGCAAAGAGCATATTGCCGAGCACGGCAGAAACAGCCTGCTCGTAGCCGCTTTCCACATCGATCAGCTCCACCAGCGCCTTGACGCTGTGGTCGATGGCGATCTGCTTAGCCGCAGGCGGCAGGCCTGAGCGGTCACGGTCGCTGTCGCCGATAAAAGTAAGCCGGGCCTTGGCGATCTGAAGGTCCTCGCCCACGCGGCGAAGCTCCGAGACGATCTCTTGCCGGCGGGCTTCCAGTTCGGACCGCTGGGCGATAAGTTCCTTGAGGGCGGTTTCAGCGGCAGCGGATTTCTCACGCCACGACTGGAGCCGCCGCTCTTCTTCCTGAGTCTGTTCGTCCAGCGAGGCGATCTCGCGACGGTGCGCCGCGGCCTCCTGGGTCGCGCCCTCGATCGAAGCCGCCAGTTTCTGTTTACGCTGGGAAAGATATTCCTGCTGATGGGTGTAGCGGTCACGCAGAGCAGCGAGTTCCCCGACTTTGCGGGTCTTCTCCTCGCTGGCCTCGCGGCGGCGGTTCAGCTCGGCCTCGGCCGTGGCCAGCTCGCCCTGCTTTGCCGTCAATGTCGTTTCCAGCTCGACCAGGCGGGCGACATCAAGCTCGTGCTCGCTGATCGTGCGCTCCAGTTCGGACGCGACCCGCTCGGCCTGCCCTTTGAGGTTCTCGATCCTGGCCTCGGCACGGCGGGCAGCCTGGGAAAGCATGTCCCGGCGCTCGGCCATCGCCTCGCGGCGGTTCGAGAGACTGTCCTTCTGGGACTTGAGGCTGTAGAAACGCGCCGCCAACCGCTTGTGCTCCTGCAGCGATGACGAGAGCAGTTCCTCGGTGCGCCGCCGCTCCTCGGCGGTGGCGGCCAGTTCCTGCTCGAGCTCCGCCCTGCGGGCGCCAGCGCTCTGCGATGCCGCTTCCGCGGCTTCGAGCTCGGCCGTCAGTACCTCGAGCCGCCCCTTGATCAGGCGTGTCTGCGCCAGGGCGATCTGCTGTTCCAGCTTCGACGAGCGCTCGGCGGCTGTCGCCTGGCGCTTCAGGGGCCGGAGGTTGCTCTTCACTTCCTCTTCGACATCGGCCAGACGTTCCAGGTTGCGGCGGACTGCCGCAAGCTTGTGCTCCGCCCGGCGGCGGCGCTTCTTGAACTTGCCGAGGCCGGCGGCTTCCTCGATGTGGGAACGCCGCTCGATTGGTTTGCTTTCAAGGATGGAATCGACCTTGCCCTGGCTGATGATGGAATGGCCGTCGCGGCCGAGACCCGCATCAGAAAGCAGTTCGGTCACATCGATCAGCCGGCAGGCGGAACGGTTGATGAAATACTGGCCCTCGCCGTCGCGGTAGAGCCGGCGCGAGACCATCACTTCAGAGAACTCAATCGGCAGAAGGCCCTGGCTGTTGTCGAGCATGATCTCGACTTCGGCCATACCGGCGGGCGCCATCTTGTCGCTACCGGAGAAGATGATGTCCTGCATGCTGGCGCCGCGGACCGCCGACGGGCTCTGCTCGCCCATGGCCCAGACCACGGCATCGGAGATGTTGCTCTTGCCGCTGCCATTCGGACCCACCACCACGGTGATGCCCGGCTGAAAACCGAACTCGACCGGGCGCGCGAATGATTTGAAACCCCGGGCTTTTATGGACTTGAGAAACATTAGTCTCCTTTCCGGCTACCTGCCGACGGATCCGGCCGGCCTCGACCGGCGGCCCGGATACCTGCCCTTATACATGCCTGTCACCTTCCAAAAAAAAGAGCCCGCAACCTCTGGGGCTGCGGGCGGCGGGTCAGGAAGAACCTGTCTTCCGTGCCCGCAGTACGTCCAAAGCTTCCTTCGCCGCCTCCTGCTGGGATACCTTCTTGGTCTTGCCGGTGCCCCGGCCGAGGATCTCCCCGTCAAGAGCGACTTCTGAGGTGAAGACCTTCGCGTGAGGCGGGCCATCGGCCTCGACAACCTCGTATGCGACTTCATGGCCGGCCTTGGCCACTTCCTCCTGGAGCACGGTCTTGTAGTCAACATGCTCACTGGCTGCGTAGATGATGTGCTCGTCGAACACCTCGATGACAGCGTCGATGATCCCGTCAAGTCCGAACTGCAGATAAACGGCGCCTATCAGCGCTTCCACGACGGCGGCGAGGACGTTGGAGTTCTCGGCCAGCTGCTCTACATTGGCGGCTTCTGCCTCTTCAGCTGAATGAGCCAGCTTTGCTGACAGGTCCAGGGCTCTGCCTACCTTGGCACAGGTATAGCGGCTGACGACATAGGCGCGGATCTTGGCCAGCTCGCCCTCATTGTAGTCAGGATAGCGCTGGTAGATCTCGGTGCTGATGCAGATGCCCAGCACGCTGTCGCCTAAAAATTCGAGTCGTTCGTAGGAGAGCGTCCTCTCGGACGCCCAGGAGGAGTGTGTGAACACCTGCAGTGCCAGTTCCGGCTGCAGCTGTTCTGCTAGTTGGGCAAGTGATGCCACAAGTAACGTTGCCTTGCTAGGAGCGGGCCGATACAAACTCCACTGCTTCACTGACAGTGCGGATATTTTGCGCTTCCTCGTCGGAGATCTTGACGCCGAACTTGTCTTCCATCTCCATTATCAGCTCTACCAGGTCGAGGGAGTCAGCATCCAGGTCATCCTGGAATGATGCTTCCATTTTGACGTCATCTTCGTCGACGCCAAGCTGATCCACCAGCATGGCCTTTATTTGGTCGAAAACTTCCTCTTTGGTCATGCAAGAACCTCCGTAGCTTTTGTTTTAAGCGTAATTCTCGTTCGGGTGAATCTACCACGAAGGACGGTATATTTCAAAACCCCGGGGCGAGGCAGAGATTCCCGGCGCCGCGCCCTGAGATAGCTGCTGCAGTTTCCTGGAGTCAGCCGACGTCACCCAGATTTTTGATGCGGTCCTCCAGCCTGCTTATGAGCCTCTGTTCTGAGGCGCGGGCCGCATATTTGAGGGCACTGGCAATGGCCCTGCGGCTTGAATTACCATGACAAACGACCGCAAGGCCGCGGACTCCCAGCAGATAGGCTCCGCCATGCTCCTCATTGTCGATGCTGTCCTTGAACGCCATCAGCTGTTTCTTGAGCAGCAGGCCGCCGATCTTCGCCATGATCCCCCGGGAGGCCGCCTTTTTTACCTCTTCCACGATCAGCGATGAGGTGCTCTCCATGAGCTTGAGGCTGACGTTACCGGTGAAGCCGTCGGTGACGACGACGTCGACCACGTTCCTGACCATGTCGCGACCTTCGATGTTGCCATGGAAATTAAGGTAAGGCGACTCCGCCATAAGCCTGTGCGCCTCCAGCACCAGGTCGTTGCCCTTGATCGACTCTTCGCCGATGGAGACCAGCCCCACCTTCGGGTTCTTCACGTCGAGTACGAACTGGGCGAAAATACTGGCCATGTTTGCGAATTCGAGCAGATGGACCGGCCTGACCTCGGCGTTGGCGCCTACATCGATGAAAAGGGTCGGCTTTCCCGGCGTCGGAAGCACGGCGCAGAGTCCCGGCCGCTTGAGCCCCTCGATACGCTTGAGGTTGAAGAGGGCCGCGGCCAGCATGGCGCCGGTGTTGCCAGCGGAGATCACACCGTCGGCGCGGCCTTCGGCGACCTCCCGGCAGGCCATCACCAGGGAAGAGCCGGTCTTGTCCCGCACCGCCTTGACCGGGTCTTCGTCGAAGCCGATGACTTCGGGTGCGTCGACCACAGTAATATGTTCGCGGATCGGATCACCGGCAGACTCGAGGCAGCGCTCGATCTCGCGCCGGTTTCCGGTAAGAATGACTTTCAGGGATGGGCCAGCGGCCGCGACTGCGCCATGTACTATCTCGTCCGGCGCGAAATCACCGCCCATGGCGTCCAGCGCCATGGTCGTCACTGAACCTCTTTTTGAATCGTCTGGAATCATGGTTGTCCTCGATGAGCCTTGATTTTCACTCCAATACGTCGCGTCGGCTTGAGCGCCAGCATCTGCGCCGCCACCTCAGCCTACTCCACAAGCATGAATTATAATATGATGAAATCCGGGAAAGTAATCTGAATCGATGTATCTCAAAGGAGACGGGGAGTTTGCCAAGGATAGCTTACCTTATCATAACCATAGGCTGTTTCATCACAGCCATCTCCCTGTATTTCTCCGGATACATCGGCTACAGCGGGCTGATACTGGCGATCGGCCTGGCTTCGGCGATCAATCTGAAGTGAGATCCTGAGGCAACGGCGATCGCCGCTTCGGCGCCGGGCGTCCCTCGTTTGGGCCTGCGGTAAGGCTGCGCCTCCGGTTCAATCCATTGCCGGCATCGCCACTGATGAAACCAGCTGCGCCATCTCCTCGCGAAGGTTATCCATGGAAAAGTGCTTCTTGCCTATCTCGAAGTTCCGATCAACCATCTCCTGCATCAGCTGAGGATATTCCAGCATCTTGACCGCCCGGTCAACCGCCCGGTCGTCGAGGGGCAAGAACTGGAAGCCGAACTCGCGAAGCTCCTCCAGCACCGGATAGTCGGCCACCAGAAGCAGCTTGCGGTGCACTACCGATTCCAGCACCGGATTGCCGAAACCCTCACGCGAGCTGGGGAAGGTAACCATGTCGCAGACCGCGTAGGCGTCGCGCACATCGTACTGTGAAGCCGCCGCCGGGTGGTTGCGGAAGCTTCCCAGCCAGTTGGGCACATGCAGCACCTCCGCCTTGGAATTGCGGCACATGCGGCCGAACTTGCCTTCGTAGCCCTGCTCGCATGGTCCTGTGACCACCAGCCGCGCCGGTTTACCGCTGGCTGCGGCAAAATCCTCCACGAACTGGATCGACTGGCCTATCCCCTTGCGTTCGATAGCCCTTGTCGGCTGGAGGAACATGGCGGCGGCGTCATCGAGGCCCAGGTCAGAACGCAGGTCAGCGTTGAAATCGTCAGGCTCCCGGGGAGCATCAAAATCGAAGCAGTTATGGATGCACGTGGCTGCGACGCCGGTGCGCCGGTAGAGCTCCTCACGGCTCTGCTGATTGATCGTCACATGCTTCATATGTGGCAGTGACGCCGGAAAATAATTACTGAGCAGTTCCCCGAAGTGGCACTCTCCCAGCCTGGGATCCTGCCAGTAAAAATCGTGGTGGACGGCGAAACTGGGGATGTTCGCCTCTTCGAGGTACTGACAGAGGACAACGCTGAATGGCATGTTGAGCGGCAGTGAGAAGATGTTCTCGGCGATCAGGATGTCGGGAGCGATATCGTCCAGCACCGGAAGCAGCCGCCTCCTGATCTCCTGTTCGAGGATCTCATACTCGAGTTCGACCTTGCCGCGATCCTGCCCGGCGTCAAACGCTTTGGCTGTGAATGATTCAACCTGGGGATCGAGGAAGCTCAGCTCGGTGATCACGTGGTCGTTCGTTCCGGGATCCGGGATGTGGCCGGCTACCCTGTGGACCTCACAGCCCCATTCCTCGAAGACGCTGACCCATTTTTCCGCCTCCGCGGACACGCCATCAAGAGCCTTGAGGCGAAAAGAAACAAAGACGACCTTCGTCAATCCATTCCTCCATAAGCCCAGGGCCGGCGGCCTCAACTGGGGACAACCGGATATTTAATTTTTCCGGACTAGTAATTATATTGCGCGGGAGCCGTATCGCACAATCATTATTGAAGCGGTTGCTTTACTGGGGTTAGTTGTGTTTGCGGCTGGGATGTGTTTCCGCAGGAAACAGTTGGACACCGACTGTTATACCCGGGAAACATCTAAAGGAATCCGGGACTCCGCCGATAAAGCAAGTGCAGGATGCCATGGTGGGTACGAGAGACCAGTTTCGTCCAAGCCAACTGATGAGTTGAAACCGGCCGAAGCTTCCCGTTCTCCGCAGACGGACACCGAGAAAACCTGCAAAACAGCTAAATACCCTTCATCCTCCAAAAAAGGAAGCCCGGTCAGCTTCCTTTTTTGATGCCCTGATTCAGGGTAGTGACAAAAACGTTCCGCGGGAAACTTCCCAGGGTCAGGCAGCGTCCCCCAGGCCGGCCTCTTCGACCTTTGTCTTCGCTACAAAGCGCTTCACGTCATGGACATCGAAGACACCGGCGCCGTATTTCTGAGTGTTGGCGGCGCCGCAGGCAACGGCGTAGCGCAGGCACTCGGCGTCGCTCTTGCCCGATACCCGGGCCGAGACATAGCCCGCCAGGAAGGCGTCACCTGAACCGACCGTGCTGATGGGGTCCTGCGGTGGTATCTTGACCGAGTAGGTCTTCTGGGTGCCTTCGCCGTCATCGAGATAGGCGAAGCAGCCGCCGGGATGGGTGATGATCGCCGAACCGGCGCCCATGCGGTTGAGCTGCACGGCGGCGTGCAGCGAATCCTCGTCTTCGGCGAATTCGTGCCCCACCAGCGCCTCGGCCTCGAAGATGTTCGGCGAGACCAGCCCCGGGTTGGCCTTGATGGCCATCCGCAGCGGCTCGCCGGCGGTATCGAGCACGGTCAGAGCGTCAGTCGCCGCCAGCGCCCCGATGATCTCCTTGTAGAAAGAATCCTTGACCTTGCGTGGCAGCGATCCGGCGATGATGACCACGTCCGCGCCCTTGGCGATATAGGTGAACTTCTCCATGAAGGCATGAAGCTCACGGGCAGTGACCACAGGACCATACTCGTTGAGCTCGGTCTGGGTATTGCTGGTGGGATCGATGATGGCGGTCGAGGTACGGGACTCGCCGCGGATGCGGACAAAATCATTGAGGATACCCTCGGCCGTCAGATCTTCCACGATGCGGATGCCGGTCTTGCCACCCGCCAGCCCGGTGGCGATCACCGGCTGCCCCAGTGACTTGAGGGCGCGGGCGATATTGACGCCCTTTCCTCCTGGAAGGGTCAGGCTCTCGCTGGCGCGGTGCCGGAAACCCGCCTGAAAGTTGGGCACGGTCAGCGTGCGGTCCAGGGCTGCATTCAATGTAACGGTAACGATCATCCGGTAGTTCCTCCCCCCAGAGCCGCCGAAACGGCGCTGGCGATATTCATGTCGCTGAG
Organism: Actinomycetota bacterium; assembly: GCA_016235065.1. Classification (GTDB taxonomy): domain Bacteria; phylum Actinomycetota; class Thermoleophilia; order BMS3ABIN01; family BMS3ABIN01; genus JACRMB01. Next base: position 99,905 of record JACRMB010000001.1, read on the forward strand.
GCCGGGCATGCCGCAAAAGCCGCCGGGCATGCCCTCCACCCTAGCCGGGCTTGACTGCCGAAATCAGGAATCCAAAAGCCGATTGCACATAGTATGTCACACGCTCGCCCATGCCAGGCTCGGTTATATCCTCGGCCGCGAGCAGGTACGAACTCCCCAGGTACTTGCCGTTCTCGTAGACCTCGATAAGACCTACCTTATCACCCTTGTGGATCGGGAGCTGAAGCTCATTAGGCAGCACGATCTTCTGCTCGACGCTGTCCTTGATATAGACGGTGCGGCTGAGGTCATCCGCTGCCACCAGCGAAAGCTGTTTGTTGTAATAGAAGGGTACCTCCACGGAGGCATATTCAGTCCCCCTGGCGATCACCGTCTTCTGGGTATAGCTGGCGAAGCCGTAACGCGCCAGGTTGATGACGTCAGAATCGCGCTCTCCGAGCGACGGCCCGCCCATGTAGGAGATGATCAGGTTGACCCCGTTCTCGCTGGCTGAGATGACGATGCACTGGCCTGCGGCGTCGGTGAAACCGGTCTTGATACCGTTGATGAAGGGATAGACGTCGAGCATGTGGTTATGGTTCACCAGCGAGCGCGGCCAGGGCTGTCCCGGCCAGGGGATGGTGTATTCGGAGCGTTTGACGATCTCGCGGATCTCCGGATACTTCATCAGTTCACGGCCGAGCTTGGCGAAATCGGCGGCGCTGGTGTAATGGTTGGGATCGTCGAGCCCGTGGGGGTTGGTGAAGTGGGTGTTGGTCATGCCGAGCTGGGCTGCTTTTTTATTCATCATCTCGGCAAAAGCCTCGACGCTGCCGCCCTGGTACTCGGCGAGGGCGGTGGCGGCGTCGTTACCGCTCTGGATGAGCATGCCGTTCAACATCTCCCGCACGGTGAGGGTCTCTCCCGCCTGAAGGAAGATGGACGCCTCCCCCACTTCGGCCGCCCGCTGACTCGCCGTGACCTTCGCGTTCAGGTCCTTGCAGTTCTCCATGACGAGCAGCGCTGTCATCATCTTGGTGGTACTGGCCATGGCCCGCTGCTCGTCGGGATTGACACTATAGAGGACCTGGCCGGTATCAGCGTTGATCATCACGACCGAGCCGGCGGCGGTTGCTGGCGGCGCCGGGGCTTCCTGGGCGGCACCGATCGGCGCAACCAGCAGGAGAAGGGATATGGTTAAGAGTATTGCCGCTAGCAGGTGGTTCTTGTGCTGAAATCTCATGATTTAAGGGATTGTTATCCTGAGGCCGGAGGTAAGGTTCTGGGGATCGACGTTAGGGTTCAACTGCTGGATCTCGGAGATGGTGACGTCATATTTGCGGGCGATGCTGTAAAAGCTGTCGCCGTCGGCGACCACGTGGGTACGGGTGCCGGTCGTCGGTGTGGTGGCGGCCGGCTCGACCCGGGATTCCGCCGGCACTGCTGCCGAGGCGCTGTCCAGGACCTCCACCGATTCGGATGAGCTGGAACCGTTGCCGCCAAGGATCCCTGAATTGAAAGTGATGATAGCAACGAAAAGGAATGCCGCAGCCAGGGCGATGACCGCCAGCGATCTCAGGATTATCGGTTCATATTGTGAAAACATCTGCGTTCCTCCCAGAACTCCTGGGGTCAGCTCCCTGGGGTCAGGTCTTGAATCGTGAATCACACCGGTGAATATCCTGACCTGGTTCTACTGCCGCTGGCTTGCCCGCCAGAGATCGTCGCGCATGCTCTCTGCCGCATCGGCGGCCTTAGCAGCGAAATCCTCACCTTCTCCAGCGTAGATTATACTACGAGAAGCCGTCACGAGGGCACCCAGACCCTCTGAGTCGAAGGCTGATGCCACATCAGCGGCGCCGGCGCCCTGCGCTCCATAACCGGGCAGGAGGAAGGGTGTAGCCGGCAGTTGTTGCCTGAGAGCGGCAAGGATCTCGGGATGGGTGGCGCCGACCACGGCGCCGATACTGCTGTAACCTGATTCGCCGATGAGGTCTGAGCCCCATTTATCGACGAGCGATGCGATTTTTTCGTATATTTTGCGGGGATTTTCCTGCCCCGGCACGACATCCAGGTCCTGCAGCTCGGCCGATCCCGGATTCGATGTCTTGACCAGCACGAAGATGCCGGCGCCATATTCCCTGCAGTCATCGATGAACGGCTGCATGCCGTCACTGCCGAAAAGCGGGTTCACTGTGAGGGCGTCGGCGTTGAAACCATCGATTGTGCCGTCGAGCCCTTCGGGCCGGCCGATGAAGGCGGATGAATAAGCTGCGGCGGAGATGCCGATATCGCCTCGCTTGGCATCGGCGATTATGATCAGGCCAGCCTTGGCGGCATGTTTGCAGAGGTGTTTGAAAGCTTTGATACCCGGTGGCCCGTACTGCTCGAAGCAGGCCAGCTGGAGCTTGATGGCGACGGCGGATGGCGCCACGGCGTCGATGATGGCCGCGCCGAACTCGTGGAAGCACTCACCGATCTCGTGGCGCCCGCATCCGCAGCCCTTGCGGGGCTCGGCGCGGTAACGGTCGACGAGTGAATCCGGCATGCGGGACAGCCGCGGATCGAGGCCAACACAGACCTGAGACTTCTTTTTGAGTATTGCGGCGTTTAATCTGTCGGCGAAGTTATTCATCTGATTCGTGATTCTACCAAAGTTCGAACTCCATCTCCCCGATAACCACATCTTCACCAGGAGCGGCACCAGCTTCGCGCAGGGCCTCACTGACGCCGAGATGTTCGAGCCGCTCCTGGAGGAAGCCGACTGCCTCTTCGTTCTCGAAGTCAGTGCGGGCCACGAGGCGCTCGATTATCTTGCCGGTCACCCGGAAGCGGCCTTCCTCCTCCACAACTTCCCAGTGGTCCTCGGCACCGGGGCGGTAGGTCATATGGCCTTCGGGCTCGGCAGTGATTACCGCAGGCTCCCTCAGCCAGGCCCTCTTAAGCAGGCTGTATGCCTGACGCACAAGGTTCTGAGAGCCGGCGCCGGTCGCGGCTGACAGCTTGAGGATCGCCCGCCTGCCGTCCACCTCATCGGGGTCGCCGTCGGCGTCTTCCAGAAGCCAGGCGAATGCGGGGTCATGGGTGCGGCAGCGGCTGACGATCTCGGCGGCGAGGCGATCGACCAGCTCGCCGGCCTCTTCCTCACCAACAAGATCGACCTTGTTCACCACGACCAGCTGCCACTTGGCCGCAAGCTCGGGACTGAAACCGGCGAGCTCGCGATTGATGATCGTGAAATTATCGAGAGGGTCCTTGCCGTAATATCCGGTTGCATCCACCAGGTGGATCAGCAGCCGCGTCCGCTCGAGATGCACCAGGAACTCATCGCCGAGCCCGACACCATCGCTGGCTCCCTCCAACAGCCCGGGGATGTCGGCAACGGTGAACTGATTGCGTTCGTCAGGCTCCTCGACGGTACCCAGCATGGGCGCGACCGTTGTAAAAGGATAGTCCGCCACTTTGGGCTTCGCGTGGGAGATCACCCTCAGCAGGGAAGACTTGCCGGCGTTGGGGAAGCCAAGGAGGCCGGCGTCAGCCAAGAGCTTGAGTTCGAGGGAAACAGTGAGTTCTTCGCCGGCGAGCCCCAGCTCTGAGAAACGAGGCGCGCGGCGGGTTGATGTGGCGAATCGGGCATTGCCGCGGCCGCCCTCGCCACCTCGGGCGATGAGGAAGCGCTGCCCGTCTGCCATCAGGTCGGCTAAGAGCTCGCCGTCCTCGTCGATGATCTGAGTGCCTAGCGGTACCAGCACTACGGCGTCATCGCCGCGCTTGCCATGCCGGTTGGAACCCTGACCGTGACCGCCGTTGCTGCCGCGAAAATGCCGCTGGCGCTGGAAGAACATCAGGTCACGCAGACGCAGAGACGCCTCGATGACGACATCGCCGCCATCGCCGCCATCGCCGCCATCCGGCCCGCCCTTGGGCACGAACTTCTCCCGGCGGAAACTGACACACCCCGAGCCGCCCCGGCCAGCCCTGATCTCGATTGTCGCGCGATCATAAAACAAATCTCAGAGTCGCCTTATGTTGTTTTTTAATGACCGCAGGATGGGATAGGTATTTTCCGCTGTAACGACTGTCGAAGACCTAAGTGGAAGCGGGAAATACCTATCCCATCCTGCCGCCCTCAACAAAAAAGCCGCCATAAAGGCGGCTTAAAGATACACTATCGATGCGCACGAATGAAATCTCAGGCGCCTTCCTCAACCGGAACCACACTGATCGTACGCGAAGCGCCCTGGGCGAAGACCACCCGGCCGCTAACCTTGGCGAAGATGGTATCGTCGCCGCCGAGTCCCGCTCCCGGTCCCGGACGGAACCGCGTGCCGCGCTGGCGGACGATGATGGTGCCGGCCGTGACGACCTGGCCACCGAAGCTCTTGCATCCCAGCCGCTGCGCCGCTGAGTCGCGCCCGTTCCTGCTTGTACCTGCACCTTTTTTATGAGCCATTTATTCCTTCTCCGGCTTCGTTTCTTTTTTAGCTGTCTTGGTTTCGGCCTTGGCTGATTTTGTTTCCGCCTTGGCCTTCGCTGCCTTCGGCTCGGCTTTTGCAGCCGCTTCAGCTTTCGGAGCGGCCTTCGTCTCAGCCTTCGCCTCGGTCTTCTTCCCGCCCGGACCGGTTATGGTCTGGATGGACACCTTCGAGAGACGGCTGCGATGGCCCTTTGTGCGCCGGTAGCCGCTCTTGGGCTTGTACTTGAAAACGCGGATCTTCTCGCCAAGCAGGTGCTCTTCCACCTTGGCCTTGACCTTGGCGCCCTTGAGCTCAGCCGCAGTCACGGCCTTCTGCTCGCCACCCAGGAGGAGCGGAGTCAGTGACAGGGATTTGCCCTCGTCGAGATCGACCCGGTCTACCAGCAGCTCGTCGCCCTGTGAGACTTTATATTGTTTTCCGCCAAGTTCTATTACCGCGTACATATGAGTTCCTTAGATTTCTTCAGATTCATGATGATTGGCCGGAATTTGAGCCTTTGGGATTATAACAGCGAGGGGATGTTAATGCCAGCTTTGGGATTTTCCGCGCTTAGAGACTGAAATGAACAATCGAAATAGCACGTATCCAGGGTTGGCGCTCCAATGATAGATGACACCTGCAACCCCGGCATATCCAAATGGCAAAGGAATACAGCCTGGAATAATTATGGCCTGCTGACGGTATTTATCCCGATCATCTTCCGGAAAAATGAGCTCCAGGAGGCATGTCGAATGATTATGTATAGCGGAAAAACGGTTATCACTATAAAAGCAGATAGGGTTAGGGAACCAGAATAGAGGTTCAGATATCCCAAGCTGAAGATCGCGAACCATATATGATCGCCTGCTTCCCAGGAAACCGTCAGTGCGGCGGCCAAAGCAAAGATGATGGCCCAAATCATAAGTTCGTCACTTATTGAAAGTTCAATCGCTTGACCAGATGGTCTTGTCGTGCCCCAAATAAGGAGTATCAAGAAGGGCAGCGTAGAGAAAACAAGAATGGCGATCGTTGATTTTCTCAGCCCAAGCGAAGACATTCGGATCAAGGCCTCGACTCATAGTGATCCGGCACTTCATCAATGCCGTTTTGCTGTCCCCACCTGTCGCTAAAATCAAAGCTGCCTGTTAGGAGAAAAACTGCCGTCAATGCTCCTCACGGTTGATGCTCCAGTCCTGCCGCTTGGGAACGTCGACATCATCGCTCTTGTCGCCGGCGCCTGAATCATCACGGCTCGCCGCCAGGCTTTCATCCACTACGGACCCGTAAGCTGCGGTGCGGCTGACGCTGTCGATGTGTACCTTCTTGTCCTGGCCGACCATCTTGCCGGCACCGGAGATGCTGATGACGTAGCCGTCGATGCGGGCGATGCCGTCCTTAGTGTTATACATGTGCGGCTCTTCGATGCGCAGGCGAACCTCGTCTCCCTCGGCCACAGGCAGTGAAGCCCTCTGGATTGCCTCGCGGCTCCCTTCGGCTGATACCTCGAAGGTATCGATGGGGATGGTGTCCAGCCCCTCGAAACTGAAATATTTCTTGGTCTCTTCCTCGATCTCCTTGAGCTTGGCGCCGCCCTGCCCGATGAGCATCGCCGCCACCTTGGGGTGCACTTCCACCAGGAAAGCCTCGTTATTGGAGGTCTCCGCCAGGCGTCTGAGCCGCCGCTCGATGTCGAAGGCCATGGATTCCTCGGAGATTATGACGCCCTCGCCGTTGCAGGTGGGGCAGGTCTTGGTGAGGATTCCGCGCAGACCTTCGGTGACGTTCTGCCGGGTCATCTCCACCAGGCCCAGGGGCGACAGCTCGACGATATAGGTCTTGGTGCGGTCGGTCTCCAGTTCCGCGCCCAGCGTGTCCAGCACCTGCTGGCGGTTGCGGGGCCGGGCCATGTCGATGAAGTCGATGATGATGATGCCGCCGATGTCGCGCAGGCGCAGCTGGCGCACGACTTCCTTGCAGGCCTCGATGTTGGTCTTGACGATGGTGTCTTCTAGACGGGTGCGGCCGACGTAACGGCCGGTGTTCACGTCGATGATGGTCAGCGCCTCAGTGAACTCGACGATGAGATAACCACCGCTGGGCAGATCCACCCGACGGAGCAGCGCCTGCTTGATCTCCTCGTCGACCCCGTAGGTCTCCATGAGTGGCTTGCTGCCCTGGTACATCTCCACCCGCTCGGCCAGTTTGGGTGAGGTCTTCTTGATGAAGGAGCGGATCTTGTCATATTCCTTCTGCGAATCGACCAGCACCCGCTCGTAGGTGTCGTTGAAGATGTCGCGGATGACCTTGAGGGAGACTTCGGCTTCGGAGTAGAGCATCGCCGGCGCCTTGGAGCCCTTGTCGCGGCCCTGGATCGTCTGCCACATCTTCTCCAGGAACTTGACGTCGTTGAGCAGTTCCTTTTTTGTGACACCTTCGGCGGCGGTGCGGACGATCAGCCCTGCGCCCTTGATCTTTAGTTCCTTGCAGAGTTGCCGCAACCGCTGGCGCTCTTCGTCCGGCAGGCGGCGCGAGACTCCCACGCCGTCGCCGCCGGGAACATAGACCATGAAGCGGCCGGGAATGGATAACTGGGTAGTGAGACGGGCGCCCTTGGTGCCCATGGGGTCCTTGACTATCTGAACGAGGATCTCCTGCCCCGAGCGGAGCATCTGGGTGATCTTCTTGGGGCGCTTGTCTGGATCTTCGTGGACCATTACTTCCTCCACGTAGAGGAAACCGTTCTTCTCGAGTCCGATGTCGACGAAGGCCGCTTCCATGCCGGGGAGCACGTTCTCGACCTTGCCCTTGTAGATGTTGCCCGCCAGGGGCCGGCGGCCCTTCCGTTCTACGTAGATCTCGCAAAGCCGTCCATCCTCAAGTACTGCTACCTTGAGTTCGTTCGGCTCGGCGCTCACCAAGATCTGCTTGGCGCGACTAGCCATGAAAATTCATCTGCCTTTCGTAAAATCATGCGGTCCGGCGGCGCCTTTAGAGGAATCGCGCTTCGGCGAGACCCGGCATCTGCCACCGGCCAAAAATTTACAGGAACAAAACTTTGGAAATACACTTCCACAAATCCACCCACGGGAAACTCTTTTCTCATGAATGCGTGCTTTGGATGAATTTCCGCACGCTGCTTCATGAATCTTCCGTCACGGCCTTTCGGGCCGCCGCGGGGCGAAAAACTTTTCAGGGGTTGTCCAGCTTGAAGCGCCCCCTCGATTGTCATTATATATTATTTAGCGGAAGCGGCGCCAGAAATCGAGGCTGCCGCAGGGTTTTTAGCGCCGGCGGCCGTGGGGGCGTGGCCGCCCTCCCGGTCTGGGAGCCCTTGGCTGCTCTTCCTCGGTCAGCCTGATCTCAGTGCGGACGATGCGCCCGGGTGCCAGCTCGCTGCCGGCGAATCCGGAAAGAGCCGAGATGATCTCATCGGGCCGGGCTGTGCCTTCCGGGGTCACCTTCATGTCGAAGGTTATCCCGTTGCCGTCATCACGCAGGTCGATCTTTTCCACATATTTTTTTATGTCGACTTCCTTGTCCCCCTTGGGGCGATGCCGCATCAAAACCAGTTCTCGCTGTGAGTTGTACTTGCCTACGGCGTCTTCATAGGCCGAAGCCGGCCCGGCGAATTCGATGCGGTAGGCACAGGAATCCACCCGCGCCGCCGCCTTGGCCCGGTCGTAGGTCGGACCGACGGATTTGAGTTCGATCCCCTGAGGCAACTCGTGGCTGATCTGCTTGGCCAGCTCCGTGAGCGGCGCCCGGGACTTCAAAGAAAAATCGCAGATCTCGTCCTCGCCCTCGACGCCCACGCCCAGCGGCATTGCCAGGCTGAGGATCGGCTTGGGCCGCATCCCCTGTGAAAACGCCAGCTCGACGCCGGTACGGCGCAGCGCCCGCACCAGGCAACTCAGGGTATCCAGGTGGGAGATGAACCGCGCCCGCCCGGTCTTGGAATAACGCATCTGGTAGTTGAAGTTCATTGCTTCGCTATCCTCATCCCGACGTCATCGACGCAGACGCCACAGTCCTCACAGGAGCCGGTGCGGCAATCCTCAGTGACCTCGCCGCGCTCAGCGCGCTCTTTTTCTTCCAGCAGGAATTCCTTCGTCACCCGCGAGTCGATGTCATCCCAGGGAAGCTCGGCATCGACGGCAAAAGAACGGGTCGCTTCCTGCTCGACACTGCTACCGGATGCGGCAAAGGCGGTCTCCCAGGCTTCCAGACTGAACTTCTCGGTCCAGGCGTCGAAGCGGGCCCCGGCACGCCAGGCGGCCTCGATGGCTGCGGCGGTATCGTCTCCGCCGCGGGCGATAGCGCTCTCCACCAGGCTCGGCTCGAGGTCATGGACGCTTAGCTTGATCTGCTTGCGGGGCATGTTGCGCCGCAGGAATTCGTGTTTGGCCGCGATCTCAGCGCGGCTGTTCATCCTGTACCACTGGAACGGTGTGTGGGCCTTGGGCACGAAGCTGGCGACGCTGACGTTCACCTGCACCCTGCCGGCGCTGGCGGCCTCCTGACGGCCGATACGCCTGGCCAGCTCGGCGATCTCGATTATCCCCTGCAGATCTTCCTCGGTCTCAGTGGGCAGGCCGATCATGAAATAGAGTTTTACGGTCGTACAGCCGCCGCGGAAGGCTTCGGCGATGGTCTCCTCGATGTCCTGCGCGGTGACCTGCTTGTTGATGGCGTCGCGCAGGCGCTGGCTGCCAGCCTCCGGCGCAAGGGTGATCGAACCGCGGCGCGACGAGGTCAGCCTCAGCAGCCTGATCGCGTTCGGGTCCACCCGCAGCGAGGGAAGCGATACGGTCAGCCCAGGTTGCGACTGGGACAGGCTGGTGAGTGCTTCCTGGATGCAGCTGTAATCGGTAGTCGAGAGCGAGCTCAGCGAAGCTTCCTCGTAGCCGGTGCCTGCTACCATCTCGCCGATGGCGCGAACCACATCTTCCACAGGGCGCTCGCGGACCGGGCGGTACCAGGTGCCGGCCATGCAGAAACGGCAACCGCGGGTGCAGCCGCGCATTATCTCCAGGGCGGCGCGGTCATGGATCGCTCCCATGGAAGGAATCACCGGACGCACCGGGATCAGCGAGTAATCGAGTTCGGCCACCACCGCGCGGGTGACCTGGCGAGGGAAAGCCGGCACGTAGATGCCTTCGATATCCGCGAGCCGCTCGAGAAGTTCGCGGCGCGGCTTACCCTTGCCCGCCTTGCAAGCTTCGAGCACCTGGGGGACCACCTGCTCGCCATCGCCGATGAGCATGAAATCAAAGAAGCGGGCGACCGGATGCGGGTTGCTGGCGCTGGGACCGCCAGCGAATACCAGCGGGTCGCCGTCGCCTCTGTCTTCCCAGTGAAGGGGGACCCCGGCGAGATCGAGCATCTCCAGGATGTTGGTATACGTCAGTTCATGCTGCAGCGTGAATCCCCAGAGGTCAGCAGTCGATACCGGCTCCCAGCTTTCCAGGGCGAACAGCGGCACGCTTTCTTCTCTCATAAGCGCAGAGAGGTCGGGCCAGGGGCAATAGGCGCGCTCGGCCCAGGCGTCGCTGTGATTGTTGATGAGCGAATATATGATCTGCACTGCCTGGTTGGCCGTGCCGATCTCGTAGACGTCGGGATAGCTGAGGACGATCCGCAGGGAATATTCCTGCTTGACCACGCTGCCGACTTCGCCGCCGATATAGCGGGCGGGTTTCTCTACCCTCTCGAGGAGGGATTCGATTCTTTTTTCCATTGTCTCCGTCACCAGGATTCGAACCCGGGAGGACCGCGGCGGCCGCTATCCCCTGAGCTGTTTCAGTTTATCTACCAGCGGCGCCAATCGTGATGGCGTTACGCGCACGGAACCGTCGAAATAAGCTTTTGCTGATTCGCCGACGGCGCGGGTGCCGGCCCAGGCGATGCCGCCCTTGACCACCCATCCGGGACCAGGCATAAAGCTCAGCGCCTGCCTGGCGAAAGCCCTCAGGCCAAAACCGGTGCCTACGACACCAAGGAGCTCAAGCGCCCGCTCCGAACCGACCGATTCACCATGAGCGGCGGCCATGCGCAGTATCATCCGCGCCTCGTTAAGGGTCATTACCGGCATGTCGGCGCCGGGGATTATAAAAAGACAGCCCACTACCGCGTTCTGGTTGGCGGTGCGGTGGATCAGCTGGCGGCATACCTCGTCCCTGAGGGCCGGCAGTCTCGCGGCCAGGGCGACGCCTGAGTCACCAGCGGCATCAGCCACGGCCTCAGCCAGCACATCCGCGGGCGGAATACCTCCGGGGGCCATACCGACGACCCTCCTGGGACCCACACCCGGGAAGGAAACCTGCACGCCGGGCGCCTCGGTCAGCACCACGACCACGGGAGCGCCGGCGGCTTCTGCTTCGGCCAGCCTGCTCCCGAAAGAATCCGAATCCATGTCAGCCGGGGACGACACCAGGATTATCACGTCACCCTCGCCGATCCCGGAGAGCGGCGGCACCTCGGTGCCGGAGGCGGCATCGACCAGGCAGGCGGACTGGCTGGCGGATGCGCCGGCGATCAGCGCCTCGTAGACTGCGTCGACGGCATCACGATCCGAGCCCGTCACCAGCAGCCGCGCCGGGCCGTTACTGAGATCTCGGACCTCACTGAGGGCCGAATAAAGCTTCATCGGTTTAAGCGGCATCCTGGGCACGCATATACCTCCTGTCGCCGATCAGCTTGCTGCGCACATGGATGCTCTCCAGCAAACCGATGGCCATCAAGTTGACTACCATCGAGCTCCCGCCATAGCTGACAAAGGGCAGCGGGATACCCGTGATCGGCATGATGCCGATAGTCATGCCAATGTTAACAAAAACCTGAAACAGCAGCATACTGACTATGCCGCCCGCAATCAGACTGCCGAAGAGGCTCTCAGAGATTATGGCTATCCTGAGCCCCCGCCAGATGACCAGTATATACAACGTCAGCAGAACGGATACACCGACGAAGCCCAGCTCTTCGCCCAGTACCGAAAAGACGAAATCGGTATGGTGCTCCGGCAGGAAGTTCAGCTGGGTCTGGGTCCCTTCGTAAAGCCCCTTGCCGGCCATCATCCCCGAACCGATGGCGATCTTCGACTGCAGCAGATGATAACCGACGCCGCCGGGATCATGCTCCGGGTTCATGAAGACCAGCAGCCGGTCGATCTGGTATGGCTTGAGCACCTGGATCCCGATCATGGGCAGCACCTTGATAATCATGAACAGCGCCCCGGTCACCGAGGCGGCAATGATGCCGAAGTGCAGCCAGCGGGTGCCGTAAAGGAACAGCAGCGCCAGGGTGATGGCGCCGAGCACCAGGGCGGTACCGAAGTCAGGCTGGATGAAGACCAGGAATGCGGGAACGGCGGCGATGCCGAGTGTCGTCAGGGTCGTCTGGGTCTCCAGTTCCCCACGGGGCCGGTCGGCAAGCCAGGCGGCCAGCACCACGATCATGCCTATCTTCGCCAGCTCCGACGGCTGCAGGTTGAAAAATCCCAGGGGGATCCAGCGGGTGGAGCCCTTGGCTTCGGCTCCAATGACAAACAGCAGCAGCATCAGCCCGATGATCCCTAAATATATGTGCTGCCTGTAGTTCCTCAGCCCGCGGAAGTCCATGAAAGCAAGCAGCATGAGAAAGACCGAACCGATCAGGGCGGCGATGAGCTGCACCCGCATATAATAAAAAGGACTCGGCAGGTTGGGATCTGAATGGGTCGCGCTGTAAATGATCAGCGAGCCGTAAGCCACCAGACCGGCGACCGAGGCCAGCAGGGCATAATCGAAATGTCTCAGGTAAGTACGGAACTCCATCAGTTATCAGCCGTCCGTCGCGGGCGGCGCTGCCGGCTGCGGGAAGATCGCCTCCAGCACCTTGCGGGCGGTCGGCGCTGCCACCGAGCCGCCGCCGCCGCCCTGTTCGATGAGGATGGCCACTACATATTGCGGATTGTTCGCCGGAGCATAGGCGACATACCAGGCATAATCGGCCTTGCCGGCTACCTGGGCGGTGCCGGTCTTGCCTGCTACCGGCGTGTTGAATCCGACAAAAGTGTCATTGACGGTGGTGCCCGGAGCTGTGGCGCCTGCGAGACCTTCCTGGATCGCCCTGAGGTTCTCGCTGCTGACCGGCAGCTCCATCGCGTCCTCGGGCTGCAGACTGGCAGCGGTCTTACCGGTCACCTGGTCCTCGACCCTGAGGCCGACGTGCGGCTTTACCTGGCGTCCGCCGTTCGCGATCGATGAATAGACTGACGCCATCTGCAGCGGCGTCGTCAGGATGTCACCCTGGCCGATCGAGAAGTTGATGCTGTTGCCAGGCATCCACATACGGTCGATCTCGGTCTCCCCCACCCGCGCTTTCCACTCGGGGTCGGGGATGCGGCCGACTGCTTCACCCGGCAGGTCGATGCCGGTCTCTTTGCCCAGCCCCATCTGCCGCGCCCAGTTCTGCATGCCGAGGCTGTCAGCCTGGTAGAAACGGTAACCCACGTTATAGAAATATGTGTCGCAGGACTGGATGATCGCCTGCCTCAGATCGACGCTGCCGTGGGTGCTCCAGCATTTGAACGGTTGAGACAGCACGTCCCAGACGCCGGTACACGAAAAGTCGGATAGCTGACTGATCACGCCATCCTGAAGACCCGCTATGGCGGTGATGACCTTGAAAGTCGAACCTGGCGGATACTGGCCTGACATGGCCCGGTTGAGCAATGGGTCGTTGGCGCCCTCCTGGGTGAGCTGCTGGTAGGCGGTGTCGCTCATGCCGCCGACCCAGACCTTGGGGTCGTAGGTCGGCAGGCTGGCCATCGCCAGGACCTCGCCGTTCTGCGGATTCATCACTACCGCGGCGGCGCCGGTCGCCGGATATTTCTTATCGTGCGCCAGGTCGATCCCCCAGGCGAGCGCTTCCTCGGTGGCCTTCTGGATATTGGAGTCGATCGTCAGCACCACGTTGTTGCCCGGCTGGGATTTGATGTTCCTGATGTCGCTCTTGGGGCGCCCGGCTGCGTCGACTTCGACCTCGCGGCCGCCATCGATGCCCTTAAGATACTTGTCGAACTGGTACTCGACCCCATCCTTGCCGATCTCGTCGCCAGCCTTGTAATCTTCATAGCGCGGCTCGGCAAGTTCCGTCTCATCGATCTGCCCCACATGGCCGAGAACATGCGCGGCCTGGGTGCCGTTGGGATAATCCCGCAGCGGGAATTTCTTGATGTCCACGCCGGGGAAATAAAGCGGTATGCGCTCAATAAGGAAACTCTTCATCTCCGGGGTGATGTCTTTCTTGACCACCACAGAACGGTAGGTATCTTCCTTGTGCAGCTCCAGCTGCCGGTTGATCTCCTCGACCGGCACACCGATTATCTGGCTCAGCTCCGCGAGTTCCTTCTCCGGCTCCTTGAGCGCCGGCGGGAATACGGTCACGGCAAGTCCGGCCCGGTTCTCCACCAGCGGCACCTTGTTACGGTCGTAGATTATTCCGCGGGGAGCTTCCTCGAGGATGAAACGAGTGCGGTTGTCCTCGGCCATGGCCACATACTCGTCTCCGGAAAGGATCTGCAGGAACCAGATGCGGAAGATGAGGATGGCGAAGAGCAGCACCGCCATGCCGCCGATTATCCCCGCCCTCAGGGCGATGGAAGGCTGCTTGCGTTCGTTGTTCTTCCGGGGCTTACTGTTCAGAAAAGAGACCATGACGCGTCTCACCTCCCAGCCACCAGCGGCAGACAACAAAAATTGGCGCGGCCAGCAGGGCGTTTAGGATCGCTGTCGGCAAGACGATCCTCAGGAGCACGAAATAAATCGACGCTTCGACTCCCAGCAGGTACATCATCACCGCGTGAAGCAGCTGGACCACCAGCGTGCAGACAAAAACGATGAAGATCGGCGGGAACCAGGATGTGGGATCCACGCCCTCAGCGTAACGCCCGCTGAAATAGCCGGCGAGAGTGAACAGGAATGAGGAGATCCCCATCGTCTGGAACAGGGCGATGTCGATGAGCAGGCCGGCGGCGAAGCCGACGGCCGCCCCCCATATGGGACCCCGCATCATGGCAAGGCAGACAACCACGACCATGGCGGCGTCCGGCTTGGCTCCCAGCACAGTCAGATACGGCGCGACCGAAGTCTGGACGATCACAGCCACGATGACCAGCGCCATGACCTTCAGTGGGAAGAGCGAGCTTTCGTGGGAGGCCGGCAGCGCCGCCTCGCCGCCGCGGTGAAGGAATCTCAACCGCTTTTTGGGCATCCTGATAGCCACTAGCGCTCCCTCTCGTTGACGAGCGGCGGCTGGTCTGCACCGGCTGGCGGCATCAAGACCATGACTTCCTCCAGCCGTCCGAAATCGACGAACGGCGAGATGGAAACGCTCTTGAAATACTCGATCTCCTGGTCGGCGGTCTCATCGACCACGCCGATCTGGATCCCCTTCACAAAAAGTTTGCCGCTGCCGGAGGTCACGACCACATCGTTCTTCATGACCTTCTGGTTCTTGTCGACGAAGTCCATCTCCAGCAGGCCGTTGATGCTGCCGAGCACAGTGCCGGTCGTGGCGCCGTTCTGGAGCTTGGCCTCCACATGGCTGTTCTGGTCGATGATCAGCAGGACCTGTGCCGAGTTGGTGGTGACGGCAGAGATCTGCCCCACCAGCCCCTGGCCGCTGACCACGGTCTGGCCAAGCTGCACACCGGTATCGGTTCCGCGGTTGATGGTGATGGTGGCATTCCAGGCCGAACCCGACCGCCCGATGACGCGGGCGGGGATGAACTTATAGTCCTCGGGGAAGGAAGGCTGGTTGACGAAACCGAGCATCTCGCGCAGCCGCTTGTTCTCCTCAGCCTGCTCCCGCAGGGAGACGACCTCGGTGCGTAGGGCATCGGACTCTTCCCGCAGACGTTCATTATCGCTCTGCGCCGAAAGCAGGCCGGTCACCCAGTTGTAGGAATTACGGAAGGGGTCGAGAGCAGTGGAGATGCCGGATTCCACCGGGGAGATGACCCGGAGTCCGCCGCGCTGGGTGGAGTGGAGCACTCCTCCCATCGGTTCACGGAAGTACCAGGTCAGCATTGCCATGGATACCAGCAGCAGGGCCGCCAGCACCGCTTGACGTTTGACTACAGTCTTGCGGGCCAAAATCTACCTAACGGTCTGAGCTTAAAATCGTCTCTTCGACTTCGCGTGGCGGGAAGTCTTGTGCAGCGCCTCGAACTCCTCGAGGGAGCGGCCTGAGCCTACGGCCACGCAGGTGAGCGGCGACTCGGCCATGTGGATCGGCATGCCGGTCTCCTCACGCAGGCGTTCGGGCAATCCCTGCAGAAGGGCGCCGCCGCCGGCCAGCATGACGCCACGGTCCATGATGTCGCTGGCTAGTTCTGGAGGAGTCTTGTCGAGGGTGGTCCTGAGCGCGTCGATGATAGCCGCCACTGGTTCTGCCAGGGCGTCGCGGATCTCTTCTGAAGTCAGGACTATCGTCTTGGGCAGGCCGGTGACCAGGTCGCGGCCGCGGATCTCGGCCTGCTCCTCTTCCTTGAGGGGATACGCCGAGCCGATCTCCAGCTTCAGCTCCTCCGCCGTCTGGCTGCCGATCATCAGTTTGTACTCTTTCTTGACATGGGCCATGATCGCCTCGTCCATCTCATCGCCGCCAACACGGATCGACTGGGAAGTCACGATGCCGCCCAGCGATATGACAGCGACCTCACTTGTGCCACCGCCGATATCCACGATCATGTTCCCGGTCGGCTCGCTCACGGGAAGCCCGGCGCCGATAGCGGCGGCCATGGGTTCCTCGATCAGATAACAGAGGCGGGCTCCGGCCGAGAGCGTTGCTTCCTCGACAGCGCGTTTCTCGACACCGGTTACTCCGGAAGGCACACAGACGACTACACGCGGATGCGCCCAGCGGTTCTGGTGGACCTTCTGGATGAAGTGGCGGAGCATCTGCTCGGTGACGTCGAAGTCAGCGATGACGCCGTCCTTGAGCGGGCGGATGGCGCTGATGGTGCCTGGCGTGCGGCCCAGCATTCGCTTGGCCTCAGCGCCGACGGCATGTACCTCGCCAGTGCGCTGATCGATCGCAACCACGGATGGCTCACTGAGAACGATACCCCGTCCACGCACATATACGAGGGTGTTGGCGGTACCGAGATCGACCGCCATGTCGCGGCCACCGAAACCGGAAAAATACGACAGGAAACTTATGGGGAACTCCTTTCGGATGCCGGCCCTGATTGCCTCGCCGGCCTTATCATGCAAACACAGCCCTTATCCGGGGCCGTGTCAGGTTCTTATGGTAACAAAGAGGAGGCGTGTGTCCATAATGCCCGCGCCCGTTACAGGCGAGGCATATGGCCCGATACCCCCTCAATACCCTTGAATTGCAGCCAATATTGGCTACCACTCAGGCTCCTTGAAGGAGCAAGGTATTATACATCAATAACCATGGGGGTCAAAATAAAGGCAGCAAACTCTCAAGTGTGGCTTGAAGCAGGAGGGTGATTCCCGGAGAAGTCTAAAGTAAGGGTTTAGGGATATGAGTAAGTCGAGCCAGCGCCGTCCATCGCGCTCGCTGTCATCGTCGAGCGCCAGCTGCCGATGCCAGCCGGAACCTGGTACCTGAACGTCAGAGTCGCCGATGAACCCGCGGCAATGTCGCCCGCCGATGCAGGCAGCTGAGTCAGAAGGCTGACCCCGTTATTGTTGTCATTACCAGTGATGCTGACCGAGTGGCCGACGATCGTACCCGTGTTGCGGATCGTCCAGTCGACCGAGAGCGTCCGCGCCTGATAGTCGGCATATGATCCCCAGAAGGGAACCGGTGCGCTCAGCTTCAGCGACGGTTTGCCGATCTGCGCGGGATCGACAGGCTCCTGCGTAGCCCAACCGCTCTCCACCGTCCAGGGCAGGCTGTCCTGGAAACCGTACTGCGCGTACGCCGCGTCGCAGAATGAATCGCCGTTGCCGTTACTGCAGCCCTCTCCTGGAACATCAAAATCGCTCCAGTAATTACCGCCGGCAGGCGCCGCCTGGTTGAAGCTGTTGCCACTGCCGCCGGAGCTGTAAGCCTGGGTGGTGTTGCCAAGGAAATTGTTGTTGAAGATGCTGTTGCCACTCGAGCCTGACAGGTACAGGCCATACTTGTTCCCGGAGAGCGTGTTTCCGGAGATCGAATTGCTGGACGACGCCAGCAGATAGATACCGTAACCGAAATTGACGATCGTGAGATTCCTGATTGTGACACCCGACTTGAGTGACATGGAACCGCCGGTAGTGAAGGCGTCGGCTCCGGTGATCGTGTGGCCGTTGCCGTCGAGGGTGATGCCGTTATCGGCGATCTCGATGCCATTTCGGTTGAAATTGAGATCCATGGTCAGCGTACAGGTCTTGCTGTACTGGTCCCAGGCACCGATGGCCGTGCAGTCGCCGCCGGTAGCGTTATCCCTGATGTAACGCGTCGGTGATATGGGCGGCGTGCTGGTATCGACCGTGAAGGAGCCGGCGCCGCTGCCCTGATTGCCCGCCTGGTCGCTAGCCCTGACCATGATCGCATGATTGCCGTTGGCAAGTCCGCTCACCGGGCAGCTGGTACCCACCGACGTGACGGTGCAGCCGGATAACCGGGCGCTGTCCAGATAGACCGCGACTGTAGCTGTATCTACTCCCGAACCGGAACCATCTGAGTAATTGGCGCTGACAGTGGTCGAGCTGACATTGATGGTGCCTGACGGCAGGATACCGCTCACCACTGGAGCGGTGGAATCCACGAAAATGAACGATCCGGTTATCGGGCTGCTGTTGCCGGCGATATCGGCCACGGAACCGCCGATCGTGTGGGTGCCGGTTGCCAGACTGGAGACCGGACAGCTTACCCCGATCGGGCTTTTCGTACAGCCGGCTAGCAGAGCGCCATCCAGATAGACGTTCACCGATGCGAGGCTCACGCCGCTGCCAGAATCTGAATAATTGGCCGAGACTGTCAGGGAACTGGTGCTGACAGTACCAGACGGAAGAACGGCGCTCACAACCGGGGCAGTCTTATCAACCAGGAACGAA
Source organism: Actinomycetota bacterium (assembly GCA_016235065.1). GTDB lineage: Bacteria > Actinomycetota > Thermoleophilia > BMS3ABIN01 > BMS3ABIN01 > JACRMB01. The sequence continues at coordinate 118,395 of JACRMB010000001.1, forward strand.
CCAGTGCCGGACCCATGATTGCCGGCGTTGTCATCGACCGAGACGTCGAGGGAGTGGCTGCCGTCTGCCAAGCCGGATACAGGGCAGCTGACACCTGAAGATGTTGCCGTGCAACCGGCGACTCTGGCGCCATCAAGATAAACTGCCGCTGTCGAGCTATCGGGCCCTGAGCCGGAGCCATCGCTGAACAGGGCGCTTACAGTAGCAGATCCGCTGCTTACCGTACCCGAAGGCTGGATATGGTAGACAATCGGCGACACCAGGTCTGAGAAGTTGAAAGCCCCGCTGATCGGGCTGGTGTTGCCACGGTTATCCGATACCGAGCCGCTGATCGTGTGGGCGCCCAGGGCAAGTCCGGAAACCGGGCAGGCTGCGCTTTCCTGGGTGATGGTGCAACCGGTCATGGCGCTCCCGTCCAGATATACATAGACAGAAGCCAGGTTGATATTGCTTCCCGGATCCTGGTAGTAAACCTTCACAGTCGCCGAATTGCTGTCTATGTTGCCAGACGGCAACACGCTGAGAATCTCAGGAGGCGTCGTGTCGGGAGGATGGACGGCATTCCAGCCATCCTGTGAAGTGTAGGGCTGGCTGTCCTGGCCGCCGCTGAATGTAAATGCCGCATCACAGAAAAAGTCGCCGTTGTTATCGCTGCATCCCTGCGCCGGCGTGCTGAAGTTGTTCCAGAAATTGCCGCCAGAACCAGGCAGGCTGAAAAGGTTGCCGCTACCGCCCAGGACGAATGCCTGGGTCGTGTTGTTGATGAAGTTGTTGTTATAGATGCGGCCATTGACCGAAGCGATTGCGTAGATACCGTAAGTGTTGTTCTCGAGGGTGTTGCCGGTTATGGTGCTTCCGGTGGAGGAAAGGATGTTGATCCCGTAGTTGAACTGCCTGATCGTGAGGTTCTTGATGGTGATCCCGGTACGGGCTGAAAAGGCGCCGCCGCTGGTGTAACCGCCGGAATCGGTGATGGAGTGGCCGTTGCCGTCAACAGTGATGTTGTTGTCGACGATCTCGATCCCGTTCTTGCCGGTGACGACCAGGTCGGTATTGAGCGTACAGGTGAGTGTGGCGGGATCCCAGGCGCCGATGGTTGTACAGTCGCCACCAGTGGCACTGTTGCGGATGATCTTTGCGGATGCCGCATTAGCCGGCTCAGGGAAAACGGCCAGAATCAGTGCGACAGAAAATATCAGCGCGAAAACAGAAAGGTTTGGCCAGACCCTCCTGTCCGCCCAGACAGGATAAAACTCCCTCATACCCCCCTCGCTCCTTTGCTTCCGGGGACGAGCAAACGACTTTGCAACTTTAATATCTGACCGAGGGGAATGTCAATAGGGTTTGTCAGGTATTCGTCAATCCGAATATCCTGATGTCCATCCGGCTGTCCTGTGGGGTCAGCCGGCCAAGCTGGATTACTCCCTGGAAAATCCTGCCTGTTTCAACCGGCTCTCCATGACTCCGGCGGCCATTGACCCCGCTCGCGGAGCATCGCCGCCATCAGCGGCACGGGAAGTCCAACCACGTTGGTGTAGTCGCCGCGGATCTCCTCGACGAATGCAGAAGCCCGGCCCTGGATGGCGTAGGCGCCGGCGCGTTCGCGCCATTCTCCGGTTGCCAGGTAGCTCTCCATCTCCTGTTCGGTCAGGTGGCTGAAGCGTACCTCGGTGACCGAATGCGATGTTGCCTCCACCCTCTCCCCCGGGCCGCCACCCGACCAGAGCAGGGTCAGACCGCTGTAAACCAGGTGGGTCCTGCCTGACATCTGCCGGAGGAAACTGAGAGCTTCTGCTTCATCTTCCGCCTTGCCCACGGTCTGACCATGGATCACGACCATGGTGTCTACGCCGAGGATGGGCCTTCCGGACGGCATCGGCTCCACGGATGAGAGTATCGAATAGGCTTTGCCGCGGCTATGCCGCTCAACCTGCTCAGCCGGGAGATGATCGTCGGTGCTCTCCTCTACATAGTCAGGAGGCACTACCTCGAAGTCTATTCCAAGTGACTCCAGCAAGGCCTTTCGCTGAGGTGACTTGGAGGCAAGATACATGAGGGACTTTGCTGGACTTTGGGAACCTGGGCGCTAGACGATCTCGTCTTCGCTGAAGTAGAGAGCTATCTCACGCTCGGCGCTTTCGGGGCCATCGGAACCGTGGACGATATTAGCCTCTATGTCGAGACCGAAATCGCCGCGGATCGTGCCAGGTTCGGCGGCAAGAGGATTGGTGACCCCCATCATCTTGCGAACCACTGAGATGGCCTCGGGGCCTTCCAGCACAAAAGCAGCTACGGGGCCTGAAGTTATCGAGCTCACCAGGTCGCTGAAGAAATCCTTCTCACGGTGTTCGGCATAATGCTCTGAGGCAAGCTCCCGGTCCACCTGCAGGAATTTCATCGCCCTGATCCTGAAACCGCGGCGCTCGAATCTGACCAGCACCTCGCCAACAAGTCCTCGGGCTACCGCCCCGGGTTTTACCAGCATGAATGTACGTTCCAATGTTCCTCCTAATTTATCGGGTCAGGTACTGCCCGGGGATTGCCTCGAACGCGGATCAGGCGAAGAGTTCGTCTTCTTCCCCGATGACCGCCTTGGCTTTACTGGCGGTACTGCCGATCTCCGTCGCGCAGTAGGGGCAGATCTTCCAGGATGGATCAAGCGGCCTATCACAGCTCGCACAGGCCACCTTCAGCTCACGACGGCACTTGGGGCAGACAAGGAATTCGTCACGGACCGGATTCCGGCAAGCCGGGCAGCGATTGGCTCCGCCAACAAGCTCCTGCTCCCGGGCCCGGATCTCCAGGTCACGTTCGAGCACGTCCTCCAGATATTCCGGCGGCCGCAGTATCACATAAAAAAGTGTTCCCACGTAAGGAAAGACCAGCGAAGTCGCCACCGCGACGCCGATCATCAGCGGATCGGTGATACGCCGCTTGGCGTCCTTGTAGGTCCAGAAAGCCAGCGCCAGCCACATGGCGACAAGCATGGCCTTGGCCATCATGGTCGTGAACCTCCACCAGGGCGAATCGAAAAAGCTGGTCGCGCTCTCGGTGGCTTCAGCCTGCAGGATGAGGAATCTCATGGCTCCCGTCATTTCTTTGTCACGCCATCCGCTTCTTGATGTCTGACAGAAGGTAGAGCGATCCAGTCACGAGTATCACGTCGCGCATCGAGGCCAGCTTGAACGCACTTTCCAGTGCCGACTGGCTCTCCCGGGCAACGAATGTCTGGACATGACTCTCCTCCACCACCGGGAGCCTGGACAGCTCCTGAGCGGTCATGCAGCGTGGATTGGAGTTCTCGGTGACGAATAAGATATCACAAAATTCCAGGAGCTGCCCCAGCATTCCCGAGGCGTCCTTGTCTTTGAGAATCGACACTACCCCGATGATGCGCTTGCCCGCCACCAGTGGCTGAAGGGATTCGATCAGCTCGGCGATCCCGCTGGGATTATGAGCCCCATCGAGGATGACCAGAGGCTTCTCATCGATGATCTCCAGCCGCCCGGGGATGGTGATCCGCGGCAGGGCCCGCTTCATCTTCTTCTCATCAAGCTCTTTGCGCAGGAAAAGCTCAGCGGCCTGGATGGCCACGGTGCAGTTCGTTCGCTGGTAATGCCCGACCAGGGCCATCTGGAGGTCTTCGTATGAGTGTTTGCCGGTCATGACATCGAACTTTTCCCCGCTGCCGCGCAATAACGAAAAATCGTCGTCATATATCTGTACCTTGGCGTTCTTCGCCAGGCAGATCTTCCTGGCTTCTTTCAGCGCTTCAGGTGACAGCGCGCCAAGGACCACGTTCCCCTTCTCAGGTATTACCGCGGTCTTTTCCTTGAGGATCGCGGATATGGTCTTGCCAAGCAGGTCGGTATGCTCGAGCTCGATATTGGTGAGCACCTGCACCTTTGAGTCGATGACGTTGGTCGCGTCGTATCGGCCTCCGAGTCCGGCCTCGATCACAGCGCAATCCACCTTCTGCTGATGGAAGTAAAGGAACGCCGCCGCTGTCAGGATCTCGAACTGGGTGAGGGGGCCGCTGCTGCGGGACCTCTTGTTGACCTCTTCCGCCTTGTTGCGGACGTCGACGATCAGCTTGTTGAAACGCGGCTCGGGGATCTCCTTGCCGTTTATCAGCATGCGCTCGGTGAAGGTGACCAGATGTGGAGACAGATAGGCGCCCGCCTTCAGCCCCTGGGAGGCCAGGATCGCGGCTATCATGCGGGCGGTCGACGATTTGCCGTTAGTTCCTACCACATGGATGGTCTTGATCTTTTTCTGGGGGTTCCCGAGGGCGTCCAGGAGTTTATTGATCCGGGCCAGCCCCAGCTTCATCCCCAGGCGATCGAGGTCAGCCAGATATCCCTGAACATCGAACTGCGGCTCTGGCGGCGGTTTCGGTCTGGATGGCTTCGGTGGGGCTACAGGAGCCGCCGCGGCCTTCAACTTGGCAGCCGCCTTCGGTTTCGCGGCTGTCTTCGGCTTGACAGCTGCCTTTGTTTTCCCAGGTGCCTTCGGCTTCGCAGCGGCTTTCGGCTTCGCGACGGCTTTTTGTTTCGCAGGCGCCTTCGGTTTCGCAGGCGCCTTGGCTTTCGCGGCGACCCTGGTCTTCGTTACAGCCATCGGTTTCGCGGCTGTCTTCGGTCTGGCTGTTACTTTCTTCCTTGCTATGCCCTTCGGCTTTGCTACTGACTTCGTTTTAACGGCGCTCTTTGATTTCACGGCGGCCTTTGGTTTCGTGGCAGCCTTGGTTTTGACGGCGGCTCTTGATTTAAGGGAAGATTTTGCCTTGACGGCTTTTGTTTTTCTGCCAGCCTTGGTTTTTGCTGCAGGTTTCGGCTTGACGGCAGTTTTCGTCCTGACTGCAGTTTTTGCTTTAGCGGTGACTTTTACTTTCGCAGGAGCCTTCGCCCTGGCGGCAGTCTTCTTTTTTGCCGGAGCCTTGGCCTTCTCGGCGGCCTGTTTCGGCTTGGCTTTCGCAGCGGTTTTCGCCTTCACAGCGGCCTTCGGCTGTGCTTTTTTCCCTGCAGTTCGTGTTTTTTTGGTTTTTGCCGTAGCCGACACCCTACTTCCCAAAATAGCGGTTGAACTGCTGTTCGAGTTCCGCAAGTTCCCGAGAATGCTGTTCCAGCTTGGCTTTTTCCTTCTCTACCAGTTCTGGAGGGGCCTTGGCGACAAAGCTCTCGTTGCCCAATTTTCCCTCCGCGCGCGAAAGTTCCTGCTTTTTCTTGGAAATCGTGGCTTCCAGGCGCGCTTTTTCCTGCTCTATGTCGATAAGTTCTGCCAGTGGCACCAGCAGCTTGCCGCCCGGGATCAGGGCTACAGCAGCCTGTCCGGCAGCCGCTGACGCCTCGCTTTCCTCGGCGACGCTCTCGACGATGACCGTTCTCGAAAGCGATTCTATCAGAGAGGCGTTGCTTTCTACCACACTTCTTACCTCAGCTTCCTGGGAAACAAGGACAGCGCGGGCTTCTTTCTTGGGTGAGACGCCCAGCTCGTTGCGCATTGTCCGGATGGCGACGATGGTCTCCATCAGCTCATCCATCTCCTTTTCCACGCTGAGATCGCGGGCGGAAGCGTCGCCGCGGGGATATTCCGATTCGATGAGATAGCCCTTGTTGCCCGGCATCAGCGCAGCCAGCTCCTCAGTCAGGAAAGGCATGAACGGATGCAGCAGCCTGAGGATGCCGTCGAGCAGGTGCAGCAGATGACCGGATACCTGGCTTTTCAGGGCTTCATCCTCGCCATAAAGCCGGATCTTCGCTATCTCCACATACCAGTCACAGAATTCGTTCCAGACAAACCGGTAAAGGACCCGGGTGGCTTCGGAGAAATCATATGCGTCCAGTAGCTGGTTCACTTCGATGGCGGTAGCCTGAAAACGGCTCTCGATCCAGCGGTCGGCCAGGGTAGCGTCTGAGAGCGCCGGCTCTACATCCGCGACCCCCATCAGCACGAAACGCGCGGCATTGAAGATCTTGTTACAGAAGTTGCGGCTCATCTCGATTCGCTCGTCGGCGAAGCGGACGTCCTGGGTGCTCGCCATGTTGAGCAGGCCGAAGCGGGTAGGGTCAGCGCCGTAAGTCTCTATCAGCTCCAGAGGGTCGACTCCGGTACCGAGCGATTTGCTCATGCGGCGGCCGTCCTTGGCCATGATGGTGGGATTGATGATGACATCGCTGTAGGGGATGTCGCCGGGGAACTCCAGGCCCATCATGATCATGCGCGCCACCCAGAGGAAGATGATGTCACGCGCAGTCACCAGCGCGTCGGTGGGATAGAACCTCTCCAGCCGCTCGGTGGTCTCCGGCCAGCCTAGCGTGGCGAAAGGCCACAGCGCCGAACTGAACCAGGTATCGAGTACGTCCTCCTCCTGCCGCAGCTCCGCTGAACCGCAATGGGAACAGGTCGCCGGCGGTTCCTCAGCGACGGTTATCTCAGAGCAGTCATCACAGTACCAGACAGGAAGGCGATGACCCCACCACAGCTGGCGGGATATGCACCAGGGCCTGATGGAGCGCATCCAGTCGAGATACACGCCTCCCCAGCGCTCCGGGTAGAACTTGACCTTGCCCTCCTCGACGACCTTGATGGCGGGCCAGGCAAGCTCATCCATGCGCATGAACCACTGCAGGGATATATAAGGTTCGATAGCGGTGCTGCAGCGGTAACAGACGCCGACGGAATGGGTATATGGCTCGACCTTCTCCACCAGGCCGTCGCGCTCCAGCCGGTGCATGACCTGCACCCGCGCTTCTTCCAGCGTCAGCCCGGCGAACTCGCCGCCGGCTTCATTGATATGCCCGTCAGAAGTGAAGATGTTGATCTCGTCCAGATCGTGCTTCTTGCCGAGCTCGAAATCGTTGGGATCGTGTGCGGGAGTCACTTTGAGGGCGCCGGTGCCGAAACTCACGTCCACATACTCGTCGGCGATGATGGGTATCTCGCGTTCAGTCAGTGGCAGCTCGATCCGCTTGCCGACCAGATGCGAGTAGCGCTCGTCGTCGGGATTGACTGCGACCGCGGTATCGCCGAGCATCGTCTCGGGCCTCGCTGTGGCGATGATCACATATTCGTCCTCGCCGATCACCGGATAGCGCAGGTAATAGAGTTTATCTTCCTCCTCCTCGTGCTCCACCTCAAGGTCGGAAAGGGCCGTGTGGCACCTGGTGCACCAGTTGACCATGTACTCATCGCGATAGATGTAGCCCTTTTTGTAGAGCGCCGTGAAGACCCGGTAGACGGCCTTAACGTAGCCGTCGTCGAGAGTGAAACGCTCACCCTCGTAGTCCAGGGCACAGCCCATGCGCTTGAGCTGGTTGATGATGGTGGACCCGTACTCGCCGCGCCATTTCCAGACCCGTTTCTCGAATTCCTCGCGGCCGATCTCCTGACGGGTCAGCCCTTCGCCCGCCAGCTGTTTCTCGACCTGGTTCTGGGTTGCTATGCCGGCGTGGTCGGTACCGCAGACCCAGAGGGCATCCTTCCCACGCATCCGGGCGAGTCGTATGAGCAGGTCCTGCATGGAAGAGTTGAGTGCGTGGCCCATATGGAGCAGCCCGGTGACGTTAGGAGGGGGTAGAACGATGCAGTATGATTCCTTGCCGGAGCCTTCTTCGGGGGCAAAAATCCCTGCATCCAGCCAGCGGTCCATCCATTTAGACTCGATGTCTGCCGGCGAATAGCGGGTATTCGACTGGAGATGTTCGCGGATATCCTGGTTCATGTAATAAAATGCCGCCCCGCCGCAGACCCGCCTTAACGAGCCCGCGAACGGCGCCGCGCAGCAATTCTATCACAACTGCGGGAGATTGCGCCCGTTTTGCGCGAATCCCGATTAACAGGATGTATAAGGGCGCCGTCGAAACTGTCTTTTTAGGTATGGAGACTGAAAAAGTCACATCGAGCCCTGAGACAAATCCGGTGATCCGCCTGTTGCTGGTCGGGGCATCGATAACGCTCATACTCGTCGGCCTGCGGCTCGCCGCGTCGATCCTCACCACGTTTTTTCTGGCGTTCGTCATCGCCGTATCCATGAATCCGATCATGGCCTGGCTGAAACGTCGGGGCCTGCCCCAGTGGCTGGCATTCTCGATCGTGGTCCTGATGGTGCTATTTTTCATGATCTTCGTCGCGGTCGTCGTCTTCGTGTCCGTGCAGCAGCTGACGACCACCCTCCCGACCTACCAGGAAAACATCGCTGAGATGAAGCAGTCGCTGGTCGACTGGCTGAACTCCAAAGGCATAGACCTGAGTTCTGTGGGCTCGCTCGACTCATTCGATCCCCACAACATGGTCAATTTCTTCATCACCATGCTCAGGGAGGTATCAGCGGCAATCTCCGGCTGGATGTTCATCCTGTTCGTGGCTGCCATGATGCTGATTGAATCTACCAGCCATCCCGCCAAACTTTTGCGGGCGGTCCGGGAAGGCAGCCCCATGCCCCAGAGGCTGATCGATTTCAACCGCGACATCCGCTCCTACCTGGCGATCAACGCCTGGCTGGGCTTTGCGGTGGCGGCGATGAACACGGTATTCCTGCTGATCCTGGGTGTCGATTTCGCCCTGCTCTGGGGGATCCTCTCGTTCATCTTCAGCTTTATACCCTATATCGGTTTCGTAGTCTCTTTCGTCCCACCGACAATAATGGCGCTTCTGGAGTTCGGCCTGGGCAAGGCGATCCTGGTTGCGGCCGGCTTCATCGTCATCAATACCGTCGTTGACAGCATCATCAATCCCAGGATAATGTCGAGGGGGCTGAACCTCTCCGCACTGATGGTGATCCTGTCAGTGCTCTTCTGGTCCTGGGTGATGGGGCCCCTGGGAGCGATACTGGCGGTGCCACTGACGTTGGCGGTCAAGAAGCTGGTCCTGGAGAGTTCGGATGAATCACGCTGGCTGGCGGTACTGATGGAGCCGGAGAATCTTGAGCCGGAAAAAACCTGAGAGGCCAAAGGCTGGGAGCCCTGAGCGGCCAAAGGCCTGAATCAACCGAACGCCCTGCGCTCGAATAACCTAGACGAACAGCCGCTCAATCACCTGGCTGAAGTCATCCACGTAGACGAACTCGAGCGCCTTGCGCACCTTCGCGGGAAGTTCCTTGATGTCGGGCCTGTTGGTCTTGGGGAGGATTATCGTCTTGACTCCCATGCGCTCGGCCGCCAGGCACTTTTCCCGCAGACCCCCCACCCGCAGCACTTTGCCACGCAGGGTGATCTCGCCTGTGCAGGCGATGGCCGGCTGGGTCGCCCGGCCTGAGATGGCGGAAAGCATCGAAGCCGCGAGCGCGACTCCCGCGGAAGGGCCATCCTTGGGGATGCCACCCTCGGGAACGTGCAGGCGCAGATCCTTGTTGGGCATCGCCCAGTTGCCCTCGGCGTCGAACGCCGGGGAGTTCTTGCGGAACAGGTCACAAAAGCGCTTGTCCGTCTCCACCTTCGAGAGCAGGTAGCCCCAGGCCGTGGAAGCCGACTCCTGCATGACTTCACCAAGCTGGCCGGTGAGCAGCAGATCGCCCTTGCCGTTGGAGACAGTGGTCTCGATTGTCAGGACGTCGCCGCCATCTGACGTATAGGCGAGCCCGAGGCTGGCGCCGCAGAGCGCCTTGCGGCTCACGCGTTCTTCCGTGAACGGCGCGGCGCCCAGGTAGCCTTCAAGAGCCGTAGCGCTGATTCGCGCCGGCAACTTCAGACCCTTCTCCAGGTACTGCCTGGCGACCTTGCGATAGATCTTTCTCAGGCTGCGCTCAAGATCGCGCACGCCGGATTCGCGGGTGTAGAAACGGATGATCGCCTTGAGGGCCGCCGGTGAGAACACCAGGTCGCCCCGCTTAAGCCCCGACTCCTTCGCGATCTTCGGCAGCAGGTGCCTCTTGGCGATCTGCTCCTTCTCCTCGAAGGTATAGCCTGAAAGCTGTATCGTCTCCAGCCGGTCATAAAGGGTCGGCGGGATGCCGTCGTCGTAATTGGCAGTGGCCAGGAATAAAATCTTTGAAAGGTCGTAGTCCAGCTCGAGATAGTTGTCGCGGAACTCCTTGTTCTGCAACGGGTCGAGCACCTCCATAAGCGCCGCGGCGGGGTTGCCGCGGAAGTCGGAATCCATCTTGTCGATCTCGTCGAGCAGCACCACGGCGTTGTCGACCTTCGCTTTGGTGATCGCGTCGATGATGCGGCCCGGCATGGCCCCTACATAGGTGCGACGGTGGCCGCGGATCTCAGCCTCGTCACGCACGCCGCCGAGTGAGATGCGAACGAAGGGCCGGTCCAGCGCTTCGGCGATGGCCTTGGCGACCGAGCTCTTGCCCACACCCGGAGGGCCGACGAAACAGAGGGTCGTGTTGGGCTGGTCCTTGCCGAGCAGCTTGCCGACCGCCAGGAACTCGAGGATGCGCTCCTTCACCTTCTTGAGCCCGTAATGGCTGCGGTCAAGGTGACGGGCAACCACCGGCAGTTCGTAGTCGGTCTTTTCCGCCAGGTCGCCCCACGGCAGCGCGAAAACGTTGTCGAGATAATTACGGATCACGGATACTTCAGCTGAGAACGGCGAAGCGGTCCTGAGCTTGGTGATCTCCTTGCGCACCGCGTGCGCCGCCGATTCGCTCATCACAGACTTCTTCTCTTCCAGCAGCTTCAGGTACTCCTGGACGTCCTCCTCCTCAGACTCGTCCGAGTGTTCCAGCTCGTCCCGGATGACCTTGATCTTCTCGTGGAGGAATATCTGCCGCTGGGTCGCCTCGATCTTGTCCTGCACCTTCTGGTTGAGGTCGCGCTCCAGGTCGAGCACGGCGTTCTCTTCCACCAGGATGCCAAGCAGTTCGTTGAGGCGTTTTTCACTGTCATTGATCTCGAGCAGCTGCTGCTTCTGCTCGAAGGGGATCATCATGTGGGCGGCGACTGCGTCCCCCAGCTCATCCGGGTCGGCGACGGCCGTCACGATCTGGCCGATCTCATCGGGCATGGCGGGATTCGATTCCACATAGCGGACGAACTCGCGCATGACAACGCGGGCAAGGGCGCTGACACGCTCGCTGGGCTCGCCTACTTCGCCGGCGATAAGGGAGAAATCGACCTGGAAGTGCGGGGAGGTCGCGGTGAACTTGTCGATAGTGACCCGCTGCTGGCCTTCCACCAGGGCCTTGATCGAACCGTCCGGCAACCGGTACAGCTGCACTACGGTCGCCATGGTCCCCACGCGGACGATGTCGTCACTGGTGGGGTCCTCGACCTCTGGTTCCTTCTGGGTCGAGAGGATGATCGGCGACTTGTCCTCGAACGCGCGTTCCAGCGCCTTGATGGATTTCTCACGGCCCACGAAAATGGGCGCCACCATCCGGGGGAATACGACTAACTCTCTGGTTGGAAGAAGCGGTAGTGACTTAGCTGGTTTAGGCTGACTCTTCGTCAAGTTCTGGCAATATTCTTTCCGCTTCCGTCACAAGGGTCGGGTCGATCTGTCTTTCGATCGTTTCCTTGGTGACGACGCACTTGCGCACATCACCACGGGAGGGAAGCTCAAACATAACATTTAACAGGGACTGCTCGATGATAGAGCGAAGGCCGCGGGCTCCGGTCTCCAGCTTCAGCGCCTTGTCGGCGATGGCGACCAGGGAATCCGGTCCGAAGACCAGCTCTATATTATCAAATTTGAAGAAGCGCTCGTACTGCTTGACCAGGGCGTTCTTGGGCGTGGTCAGGATGCGCACCAGGTCGTCACGCTGCAGGTTATGGATTGCGCTGATGACCGGCAGGCGCCCGATGAACTCGGGAATCAGGCCGTATTCCAGCAGATCCTCCGGCATGACCTTGGCGAAGACACTGCCGACGTCCTTGTCGGCCTTGCCCTTGACTACGGCTCCGAAGCCCATGCCCTTGTGGCCCACGCGCCGTTCGATGATCTTGTCCAGGTGGGCGAAAGCGCCGCCGCAGATGAACAGGATGTTGGTGGTGTCGATGTTAAGGAATTCCTGATGCGGATGCTTGCGGCCGCCCTGGGGCGGGACGCTGGCAACCGTGCCCTCGAGGATCTTCAGGAGCGCCTGCTGCACGCCCTCACCGGAAACGTCACGGGTGATCGAAGGGTTGTCGGCGCGGCGGGCGATCTTGTCCACCTCATCTATATAGATGATGCCGGTCTCGGCCTTCTTCACATCATAGTCAGCAGCCTGGATCAGCTTGAGGAGGATGTTCTCGACATCCTCACCCACGTACCCCGCCTCGGTCAACGCCGTGGCGTCAGCGATGGCGAAGGGGACGTTGAGGAAGCGGGCCAGGGTCTGGGCCAGCAGCGTCTTGCCGCAGCCGGTCGGTCCCAGCAGCAGGATGTTCGACTTCTGCAGCTCCACCTCGTTATCGTCGAGCGAGGCCATCTGCACGCGCTTGTAATGGTTGTATACGGCGACCGCGAGAGTGCGCTTGGCTTCTTCCTGGCCGACGACATATTCGTTCAGGGCACGTCAGTCGGTCGAGCCATGGTCCGTTATTCCCCCTTGGAGGTCGAGGTCGAGCGGTGTTCGAGGATGTCGTCGATAAGGCCGTATTCCTTGGCTTCTTTAGACGTCATGAAATAGTCACGATCGGTGTCCTGGGATACTTTCTCGATGGATTGTCCGGTGTGCTGGGCGAGGATCTCGTCCAGGTGCTTGCGAAGGTCGAGGGCTTCCTTGGCGTGGATCTCGATATCTGCCGCGGGACCCTGGAAACCGCCGGAGAGCTGATGGATGAGGATCTTGGCATTGGGCAGCGCAAAACGCTTTCCCTTCTTGCCTCCCGCGAGTATCAATGCGCCCATGCTCATGGCAATCCCCACGCAGGTCGTTACAACATCCGGCTTGATAAACTGCATTGTATCATAGATGGCCAGACCGGCATATACGGAGCCGCCCGGAGAGTTGATATAAAGGTTGATGTCTTTGTCTGGATCGTCGGATTCCAGGTGAAGCATCTGGGCGACGACGACGTTGGCGACTTCCTCGTTGATGCCGCTGCCGAGAAAGATGATGCGCTCGTTAAGCAGCCGGGAGAAGATATCGAAAGCCCTCTCGCCGCGGCTGGTCTGCTCGATTACCATGGGAATTAGTGGCATTTGATCACGCACCCCTGAAGATTCGGATTTTTTGATTATCATGCTTCAGCTTCTTCCTTCTCCTCTACTTTTTCCTCTGCTTTTTCCTGCTGCTTTTCCTGTTTCTGTTCCGCCTTTGTTTCATCGCCGGCTTCAGCTTCCTCACCGGCAACGATATCGGCCGCGGCCGCCTCTGCTGCCGCTTCCGCCGCTTCCTTCATCTCCGCCGCGGTCTTCATGACCGGTACCGACTTCTCCGCCAATGCCTTCGCGGCCTTGTTCCTCAGCAGGTCGTCGCGGATATCCTGCTCATGCTTCTGCTCCCTGGTCTTCTCGAGCAGCTCGTCCACTTCCCTGCCCATGGACTCTGCCGCCCGGGTGACCTCTTCCATGAAGTCCTCGTCGGTGACCGTCAGCCCTTCGGCTTCAGCGATCGCCTCCAGCACCATCTCCTGCTTCAGCACGGCTTCGGCCTGCTTGTAGAAGTGCTGCATGAAAAGCTGTTTCTGCTCGTCCGTCTGCTCCATGTAATCCTTGACGGATGCGCCCTGCTTCTCCATGGAATAGATGAACTCGTATTCGATCTGCGACGCCCGGCTGGCGATCAACGGCTGCGGCAGTTCCAGCTCCAGGTCTTCCATCACCCTGTCGAGCACCCGTGCCCTGAAAGCGCTCTCCGCCGCTGATTCGCGTCCCTTGAGTATTCGCGCCTCGATGTCGGCGCGCAGCTCGGCGATGGTGTCGAACTCGCTATTCTCGGAGGCGAACTCATCGTCTGCCTCGGGGAGCAACCGCTGCTTGATCTCCTTGACCGTTACCTCGAACTCGGCCTCCTTGCCGGCCAATTCCTCCGGCTTATAGGTGTCGGGGAAAGTCAGCTTAAGCTTTTTCGACTGGCCAGTCTCCATTCCTGCAATCTGCTCCTCGAAACCAGGGATGAACTGGCCGCTGCCCAGCTCCAGCATATAATCCTTGCCGGCGCCGCCTTCAAGCGGTTCGCCGTCGATAAAACCGGTGAAATCGATGAGGGTGAAATCACCATCGGCGGCTGGACGGCCTTCGATGGGCTCCAGCTTCGCCATCCGCTTCTGGAGGCGCTCGATCTCCTCGTCAACCTCGCCCTCGTTCACCTCGGCGATCTCCTTCTCCACTTCCAGGCCGGCGTAGTCGCCAAGTATAACCTTGGGCATGACCTGGACCTTCGCCTTGAAACTATAAGCCTTGTCTTCGTCTTCGATCTGCTCGAAGTCGATCTCGGGCTTGTCGACCGGTTTGACGCCCGACTGTTCAACAGCAGCCGTATACCAGTCAGAAAGGGCATCCTCGAGCGCGTGGGCGTGGATCGCCTCTTTGCCGAAGTGAGAGATCAAAACCGGGCGCGGGACTTTCCCGGGACGGAAACCCGGCATCTTCACATCGCGCGAAAGCTTCTTGATGGCCTTGTTCACCTGCGCCTTTACTTCTTCGGCGGGGACTTCGACCGTGAGTTCGACCTGGTCGCCCTCGAGTTCATTGACGGTAGTTTTTATGTCTGCCATTGGGCTCCTGTTTCAGGTGCCTCCCACCAGGGGGACACATTACTTAATTACCAATTAAAGGGACACATTACTTAATGGCCATTTAAGGGGACACATGCCAAACCTAGATGTTAGTGAAGAATCGGGTGAATGTCCAAATCAGGTGGTGATTCTCGCCTTTTTCGCGCTAAGGATCAGCGCATAGGCCAGGTATCGATCCAAAAAACTGCCCCGCTGCCTCTTCAGCTTCGAAATATCGTGATTATCCTGCAGTCCGAACCGCTTCCTGATGAACGAACGCCGGTTCGGGAGCAGGAAATTTATCGAAGCAGCAAATGAGTCGCCGAGAACCGAAAAATCCGAGACCTCTATATCCCTGCAGCACCTTGCCAGCTCGCTTCTCGAAAACGGATACTCGTCACCAACCGGCCAATGGTTCGTCTTCTGTGCCAGGAATTTGAAGATCCTGTAGGGAGGATTGAACCTGTTGGGAACCGAGATTATCGCGATGCCATCATCCTTCAGAAGCTCGAAATGCGTCCTGATGATATCCAGACGCTCAGGGCCGGAGAAGTGCTCCGCGAATCCGAACGACATGGAGACGTCATATTTCCCAAGCATCTCCCCTGGGAGGTCAAAGGCGTTCTGTTTGATGAATTCCGCTTCCAGCCCGTTCCTGGCGTAGAATATTTTCGAACGCTGCAATGCTTTTTCCGAATTGTCCAGGATCGTCGCCCGGGCGCCCCGCTTCGCCATCAGGGCCGAGTTTGTTCCTGTGCCGGCGCCTATCTCAATCACATTCAGGCCTTCGAAGGCTCCGAAATGGTCGAGGATCTCTTTTTCGATGCGCTGCCAGCTGATCGTGATCTCTTCCTTGGCCAGCACGAAGATATCCGTTTCTGCCGGGACTTTATCCTGCCAGTATGAATCCCAGATCGCGGATGTGTCTTTTTGATCCGCCTGATTCAAGCTATCAGCCTCGCAAGCGATTTGGATGGATGAAAATTTGGTGCGGGCGAGAGGATTTGAACCTCCACAGGGAGAACCCTACCAGCTCCTAAGGCTGGCGCGTCTACCATTCCGCCACGCCCGCACAGGACAGCGCGTTACGCGGATTATATCTCTTTGGCCTGTTCCATTGATATCAAAACCAGGCGCCTGGGCTATGCGATAGTTCCATAATATAGGGGATTTCCCTTATAGAATCTTCCTAGTCGTACTTATATTGTTAATCGGTAAATTTGCCAAAATGAATGGTCCTGGTCAACGCTTCACCAACGGGTTAGGGGAAAAGTGCGCAAGTTCGCGGTTTTTGCTGCAATATTTTCCACGGTCGCGATTGTCCTTATGCTGCTGCCATCTTTTGCCCTGGCTCAGGTCTCTCCTTTCAACGGACACAACGCCGCCACCGATTTCTGCATCCAGTGCCACGACGTGCACGAAGCCCGCGGAGATTACCAGCTCACCCGGGAAGCCACCGTCACGGCGACCTGCGCGACCTGCCACGGCCTTTTTGGCGCCCCTGCGCCTCCATTTGCGAACTGGAGCGACTCTCCGGTCAATTTCACAGGGATGGAGCCTACGGCCTCGACCATGCTGGCCTACAAGGTTAGCACGAGCGGCATGACCGCCGCCGAGATCGACGCGATCCCGGGTCACACGCTGGGAATCATGTCAGGCAACACCGTGGTCAGGGAACTTAATACCATACCGGGCGGCAGCTCCTCTCTCAAGGTGATGTCCTCGGGCCAGTATGGCGGCTTGAGCGAAGGGCTTTACGCGGGAGAACCGGTCACGACTTACAACAGCACCAAGGGCCTGTACTGCGCTTCCTGCCACACGCCTCATGACACTATCGGCCAGCTGATCAGCGGCCCGGGCCTGCTGTCATCGAAACCGAACCATACGGACATTCCCGCGACGGATACGCTCAGTTTCTGCATTACCTGCCACGACAGGCGAGACAACGTGGGCGTCGAGCGTAACCATCCTGCGACTTATTGCCTGACCTGTCACGCGGAACAGCCGGGCGAATCCGATTTCCCCCATACGAGTTCGAACCAGAGACTGCTGCTGATGGAACCCGATGCCCTTTGCGTGCTTTGTCACACGGCGGGGACGCTTCCGTAAGGTTTGGGTTGGTGCGGGTGCGGGTCGGGTGCGGCCGCTGCAGATGCTCAAACGCCGGAGAGCCCGGATCGCATATCCTCCTGATTGTTCTTCAACTGCCGGAACTGACCTCGATGATCACCGGGTCTTCATTCAGCGCAACCTCGAAGCTGCCACCCTCGACCGCTAGCTCGACGGAATCGAAACCGGTCGCATAATCGGCCACCTGCTGGCCTGATTCCGCCCGTGGCACCACTTTTGTCACCGTAGCCATGTTTCCCGCGACCTCATCCAGCCTGATGTTCTTCGTGTCGCCAGGCTTGTACCCGGCCTCGTCGAAATAATCCCACCAGGCGATGTAGACATCGCTTCCACCCTTACTGACCCGGAACAGGTACAGATGATCGCCGCCAGTGCCGTCACGCAGGGTGGTGATAGTCGACCAGTCGGCGCCGGTGAGCTTCTCGCTCATTTTTTTATAGGTGTAAAAGCTGAGCTTTTTTACGCCCCTGCCCGGGTCGCCAGCTCCTTCGCCGTCGTAGATCAGCCCGGTGTGGTCGAAGTAGCCATCATCGTGCTTGAAACCCTCCATGAGGCCGAAGGCGAGAAAGACCTTGCTGACACCGCGGGACAGTGGATAGATGAGGCGCTTGAAATAATCCTGTGCCTGCTGCCGCTCGGTCTGGGGCGGATTTTCAAGCCTTTTGACCTGACGGCCGGGAGGGCCGCCAGACTCGGAGGGATCTCCGGAGTACGAGCCCATCTCTGTGATCCAAACCGGCATATCGGCGGGGAATCCATCGGCATTCAGGGTCTGCCGGATGTGCGTAAAAGCGTCGGCGCCGACTGCCGTATCGCGAAGCCGGTAATCGCCCGAGGCTGTGCCATACCAGTGAAAATCGAAAATATCGACATATTTGCCGTTCAGCTCCTTGAGGATCGGAGCATAATCGCTGTCGAACCCGCTGATGTAATCTGAAGGAAAGCCTGGGACGCCGCCGATCAGGACCATGCAGTCCGGGCAGGATTCCTTGATCGCCGTGTAAGTGATCCTCTGCAGCGAGGAGAAATCCTTGACCCTGCTGCCGTCCGGCTCGTTGCCGACCTGCCAGTATTTGATCGGATTAGCCAGCCCCGGCATGTCATCGACGCCGTCGCCGTCATAGCGCTCGATGGTCGCCCGGACGAAGGCCGAGTATCTGGCTTCGTCCACCGGCATGAAGAATCCCTTGAGGCAGCGCCCCTCATCGCGAGGACCCTGCGGAGCGATGTTGCCGAGGATGCGGATATTCGCCGGCACCGAACCCCACTGCTTGTCGTGCAGGCTGAAATCATATCTCGAGGAATCCAGGTTCGGCTGGATCAGGAACCAGAAGGCATAGACACCTTCCCGCGCCCACCCCACTCCCATGTCCGATGCAGTAGCGAAACTGTCACCAGTACCGCCGCGCCCGCCGCCCATACTCGCCGGATGGATCCCGAAGGGGGATTCTGTGGAGGATGCATTCGTGGACAAACCTGTCCTGGCGCCGGAGTCGCCATCTGCCGTTGAAGTCACCGTGGCAGTCTCGTTCTCGTGAGCCTGATCGCTGACCGGTTCGTCGCCGCATCCCACGACAGCAATCACCGCCATGCAAACCACAATTACAACAATCACAGCCATACGGGCCGGAAATACTAAATCAAGTATCGCCAGTCTGCCGTGTCTGGTCACACCAAGATTTGATTCTTTTGCCAACATATCATTTAGATTATCGCCTGACTCGCTAGCGATACAAGAGAGGAAGAAGAGATTTTCCAGAAGCCTTACGAAGCGTTTACCCCGTGCTTACAAATCCGGCAGGTCGAGTCCGTCGATCGCGGTGACCGCCCGGCTATGAGCAAGATGGAACGAACGCCACGGCCTTTCGCTTTCAAACTCTTCGCTGTTCGCAAAATGTTCCAGCACCCGCCCCAGGTCTTTGTGAAGTGCTGACGAATCCGGCGCCGACCTGTACTCGTCAGCGATAGTCGGGACCGCGTCGTCAGACAGCGATTCCAGATACTCGATATCCAGCTCTTCACCATCCATCGTCCGCTGCACATTCTGGTGGACGATAAAACCATCCACATTCATCACGGAAAGCGTGCCCACGAATCCCGCCGCGGCCAGTACAGCCGCCAGGGCAAATACCTTCTGGCGCTGGATTATCTCGAGCACGATGACCGCGACCAGCAGCAGGCCCAGCCAGATAAGAAATACATGCGTATAGGTGCGCAGGCGGGAAAAGCCGTACGCAGCCTCATAAAGCAGGATCCGCTGGAAGGCTGATACCAGCATCACCAGCACCAGGCCGACTACAGCGACGCCCAGACCGGTGAACACATACTGTTGCCGCCTGTCCGCCCGGCGGGACAAGGCGCTCAGCGCCATCAGGAGGACGAGGCTGCAGACAGCCACAGCCACCAGCTCACCAAATCCGCGCCGCGCGTAATCAGCGTAGGTATAGCCGGCCACATCGATATTCTTCTCGCCGCCAAAGAAATACTGGAACTGGATGATGACAAAGGCAGAGAACAGTGCCACCACGCTGCCAAGGATGATGGCTGCTTCCGTGAAACCGAGCTTTGGTTTGAATCTCCATTCCTGCTCGCCATCCTGGCTCTTGGTAGCTGCATGGAGCACGGCGCCTCCGACAAAATAAGCCACGATGAGAATAAATATCCCACGGAATATGTATTCAGGGACCCTGTCAAGATTGAATATCTCAGCCAGTTCATCAAGCCGCTGCGCGAACACCAGGTCGGCCGAAGCCAGCAGTGAAGCGAAAATGGCAACGATCGGCACAGCGATCAACACTCCGCGAACCACCGGCCAGAACGCTTTCCATCTCCCACCTGCGTTTTCCTCGTCGCTGGCGGCGTTCTTCTGGCGGCGCGTCTGCTGGATGAACAATATCCCGTGAATGAAAAGACTTGTATAAAGGTGGAACAGTCTGACTGCGTAATCAACAAGGCTGTAACGGGGCCAGTTACCGCCAACATAAGTAACCACCAGGATCGCAATCAGCCCGAGGGTGGCGCTGATGGTCAGAAAAGTCGTCATCGGCTCCATGCGCACAAAAGTCATGACTGCGAAGAAACCGATAAGGGGCAGGAGAAACAGCGCATTCCTGGCAGCCCGTATGCCATCGAGGCCGAGCAGGGTGATGCCGGCGATCAAACAGATGGAAACGAAGATGGCGAAATTGATGCCGAGCAGCTGCTTCCAGAACAGGAAGTCAAAAGACCATCCGGCGAATATCATGACTATCCAGAAGCGCCTGGAGTGACTGATCATTTAATCCTTTGAAAGATTTGTGGTGAACGCACGGCAGCCAACTCATTTTCGACGCTGGCTATCCCATTCCTTGCCAGAGGGAAGATTCAGGATCCGGCAGCCTGAGCTGAATCCGGGTGCACCATCAGGTCCGATTCGTCGACGGCCTCGAAGTCCGAGCCGCGAAGCAGGTGCAGCTCGTGCAGGTTGTCGTTATCCCAGCGTTCGTCCGGAGCGCCGGTTATATACCAGGGGGCGCCGTTGTCGGCCAGAATGATGCCATAGCGCTTCATCGCTGTCAGGATCACCTGCACTTCCGAGGAGAACGGCGTGATGTCATAGTCAGCCTTCAGCCGGAACCGCTGCCCCATCGGCGGATACTCGATGTCCGTCAGGTAGGACGCATAGTGCCGGGCGGGCCAGATATATTCCTGCCGGGTCTGGGGCGCTGTGAACCTGATCGCGTGCCGGATCTCGCCCGAGGCGACTTCCTCATACTTGACCAGTCCGGGATAGATCGGCAGACCGGCCGCGTCAGCCGAAGTCCAGCCATCGGGGCGCAGGGCGTTTGACCTCAGATCGAAGACCGCTCCCGAACCCGCCTGCCAGCTGCCGTCCGGCTGCGGGAACGCGTGATATATCTCATACAGGTGGCAGTCGTCAGTATCTATGAGAAGAATATGCCGGTCACCACTACCGCCGCTGCCTCCTTCGATAGGGGCATCCGGAGGGATGGGATAGGGACCGGGATCGCTCTCATCGGCATATTCAAAGCTGATGGGCACCAGCGGCTGCGAGCCGTCCACCTCGATGAAGGGGATGCCGATGGGCCCTCCGTCCCACAGGCCCGACCCGAAGTCCGCGTGGAAGTTTTCATCCGTTCCGATCGTCTGGACGTACAGGTCCGAGTTCGCGTCAAGTGGAAGCCCGTCTACCCGCGTGTTCCAGATGTTATCTTCCGGGAAAGCTGGGCATCCGGTCTCGGATGGTTCGCCGGGCCAGGGACCCGGCGGAAACCGATGCGTGGAACCACAGGAATCGCCGGCGGTGAAGAAGAACCTGGAGTTGAACATGCTCACCCCGGGCGGGACAAAAAAGGCGACGGAAGCTGAAGCTTCACCGGCAACCGGGATGGCGCCGGCAAACGACATCGGCGTCGGCGTCAAAACCAGGGTGCCGCCGGTTGAGTCATAGGATTCCAGGATGACGGAACTCGCCTCTCCATCGCCGCTGTTCGCGATCGTGATCGTCACGCTCAGCCTGCGGCTGAGGTAATCGGCATAGGATGACCAGTAAGCATTCTGGGATGAGAGGATGAGAATGGGCGGCGAGCAGGCGGGCTGCGCCTGTGCGTTTGCTGCGGTGATCAATATAGTGACGAAGCTGAGTAAAAAGCCCGCAATAGCCAGGGCAGCAAAAGCAATGCCGTGCAATACGGCGGACCGCCATATTTCGATCACAGCGCCGCGGGGTCCGCATGAAGAAAGTGATGTGGGTACTGCATGTGATGTGGGTATTCTTCCAGACATTAACGCTCTATTAATGTTATCGGAAGATTTTTTCGGCCCCGTCCAAGACAGAGAATAATGGCACGCCCGGTAGGACTCGAACCTACAACCTACGGATTAGAAGTCCGTTGCTCTATCCGATTGAGCTACGGGCGCGTATGAAAAATCCCGCACTATTATAATGCATGCTCCAACGATGTTTATCCATTATCGCCAATGCGTGCTCCCACGATGCTCCGCCCTCCCGTCCATGACTCCCTCCATGTTTAGCCATCTCCCAACCGGGAACAACGATAATTCCAAAACAATGGCCGTTTCGGCCAGAAAAGGGAGGCAGTCAATGGCACAATCTGACGGTTTCATCGTATACGCAGGGCAATATCCGAGCCTGGAGGCTGCCAAGGATGATTTTGCAGCCATCAAGGCGCTCCACAAGGCCGATTTCGTCGGCCATTACGAGTCCGCCCTTTTCACCAAGGAAGAGAGCGGCAAGGTCAAGATCGTCGATACTGATGAGACGGCGCGTGCCCACGGGGCCGTAGGCGGAGCGATAGCCGGCGCTGTTCTCGGAGTTATCTTCCCGCCATCGCTGCTGGTCATGGCCGCGGGCGGCGGCGCGCTCGGCGCTGTCATCGGCCATGTTGCGGAAGGCATGCCACGCGGCGATATCAAGGAAGTCGGCGAGATGCTCGACGAGGGAGAGGCGGGCATCGTCTTCGTAGGCGAGACGACCGTGGATGCTGGAGTCGAAAAGCTGATGAAGAAAGCCTCGAAAGTGATGAAGAAAGAGATCCAGGCTGATGCTGACGAGATGAAGAAGACGCTGGACCAGGCCGTCAGGACCTGAGACGACGAAAGCGTATACGAGTGAAGCCGGGGCGCGGGTGGCGAAGCCACCCGCGCCCCGATGATTTCCTCTAAAGATTTCCCCTGCATATTCCCTGCAGATTTCCTACATATTTCCCGCAGATCCAGAGCCGCTTCCCCGCTCAGGCCCATGCTAAGAGTTATGGGGTGGATGACGGGACTTGAACCCGCGACCGCCGGAACCACAATCCGGAGCTCTACCAGCTGAGCTACATCCACCACGTTATGCGGAGCGCCTGCAAGACAACCCCTCGATGACGGGGCAACCTCGGCGATGAAAAGCTTTGGAGCGGGCGACGGGAGTCGAACCCGCGACAACCAGCTTGGAAGGCTGGAGCTCTACCAACTGAGCTACACCCGCACGCGATTCATTCAATCCAATAATATACCAGAAACTCATCGATAGATTGATGCTGGCGGCGCTATTTACTTACTTGTAGAACGGTGCCCGTAATGCCGGCTCCTGCCTCTCAGAACAACACCCGCAAGGTTGGCTCCTGCCTCTAAGAACACTGCCGGCAAGGTTGGCTCCCAGCTCGCAAGCGGATACTCATATCATGGTTTTAATCCTCGCAGACGAATGGCTTCAACATCATTTCTGTTCTATTTGTCAAAGCATTCATGAACCAAATCAGGAGCAAAATTATCCCATTTATGGAAAGTCTATAAGGGAAGTCATGTATTGAAAGTCACATAAATTTCCCGTATCATACGCTCTGTGAAAAGTTAATAGTTAGACTCCTGCAGCGCACGTTCCCCCAGTCAGAGTCGGAAAAAGTGGACCTCACAGGAGGGGGAATCGTGAATAGCGGATACTCGGTTGACGTAGCAGCGCGTGCGGATAAAAGTGGCAGGGAATGTTGTAAGGCAAGGTTTTTCAGAACGGGCTTCGTTCTTCTTCTCACCGTTTTTCTCATCATCACCATCGCAGGGATCTCTTTATCGAACCAGTCCCTGGAAAATGCCTCAGCGTCAGAATATGAATACGGGCGCACTCTCGCCGTCCCGGCGCAGTATGGCTCCATCCAGTCAGCTATTAACGCCGCCTACGATGGTGACACGGTTCTCGTGTCCAGCGGCACCTACAGCGAGAACATCAACTTCAATGGCAAGGCTATCGCCGTAGCGTCTGTTTATGGCCCCTCCTCGACGTTGATCGAGGGCACGGGTGGCAACAGCCCCGTAGTCACTTTCAACCACGGTGAAAGCTCGAGCGCGGTCCTGGACGGTTTCACTGTCGATAACCGCGCTACCGCCTACCTGGCCACCAAAGGCATCTCGATCACCAGCGGCGCAGCCCCCACCCTCAGGAATTCGATTATCAAGGGCAACAACATCTCTACCGGTCAGACCGGAGCCGGCATCTATATCAACGGCGGCGGCGCGACGATAGAAAGCTCGACCATCGGTACTGAGTCCAGCCCCAATGTGGGTGGCGGTTTCGGCGGCGGTATCTACGCCACCGGTTCCGGCAGCGCCCTGACCATCAGCGATAGCATCATCAGTTATAACCAGTGTCCAAACGGCGGCGCTGGCATCTATATGACCAGCAAATCAGCGCTTACCACTATCACCAATACCACGTTTATCAACAACTACTCGCCCCAGACCGGTGGCGGCATCTACAGTAACGGCTCGCCGCTCTCGATCACCGGCTCCACCTTCAGCAACAACTCGGTCACCGCTACAGGCATGAATGCCGGCGCCCTCTACCTGGCGGGCGCGGCTGCCACCTCCACAGTCAGCGATACCGATTTCATCGCCAACAGCGCCGGAGGCGCCGGCGGTGGCGCAATCTATATAACCCTGGATGCGGACCTGACGCTCACTGATGGCAATCTGGAAGGTAACTTCAGCGGCGCGACTTCCGGCGGCGCCGTCTTCGTGAATGGCAGCGGCTCCTCTGCAAACATCTCCAGAAGCTACCTCCGTGGTAATGATGCCGCCCAATACGGCGGTGGCGTATACCTGGCAGGCGGCGCTCAGGCGACCCTCACCAGCTGCATCATCAGCGGCAACACCGCTGACTACTTCACCTATAGTGACGGTGGCGGCATCTATAACAACGGCTCTACCCTGAACGTGATCAACAGCACTATCGCCGGCAACTTCGCCAAACGATACGGCGGCGGCCTGCGTGGCGCGGCCAGCATCACCAACAGCATCATCTGGGGTAATTCCTCGAACACGTCGGGCTCGCAGATCTATGGTTCGCCTTCCGTGAGTTTCTCTGACGTCCAGGGCGGCTATTCAGGCGAAGGAAACAATAATCTGGATCCCCGGTTCGTGGACTTCAGGCAGGCATCACTCGAAAATGCCACAAGCGAAGGTGACTTCCACCTGTTGGAAGCATCGCCTCTGGTCAACGCCGCCAGCGCCGAGTACGCGCCGGACGGTGACATCGACGGCGATGTCAGGCCCCAGGGTCCGGCTGACGACATTGGCGCCGACGAATACCAGTACCTGGATCAGGGCGTGACCGCTCCGACCATGGGGCTGCCAGTTGCCATCTCCACCGGCTCCATCCGCTGGAACTTCAGCGATAACGCCGGTAACGAGACCGGCTTCAGGCTGCATGACGATTCCAGCGCTTCGATGGCCGAATATATGGGAACCGACATGGCTTCCATCGATGAGTACGGCCTCGCTGCCAATACCAGATACACCAGGCATGTACATGCCTTCAACGAGTCGGCAGAATCCGACGCCAGCGCCTCGGCCTCGGTCTACACTCTCGCAGTAGCTCCCAACGTCGGAGCCAACAAGGTCCAGTCAGGCTGGTACAACACAGCGGACGTGACCTTTATCAACGCAGCGGCTTTTGGTTACGGCAGCGTCGAATATTACCGCTATAGCTGGGACCAGAGCCCCACTCACACATTCACTGACAACGAATCCCGCTGGAACAGCGGCAATCTCACTACGACAGCTACGGCGGCAGGCGCCTGGTATCTACATGTCAGATCCTACAATGGTGACGGCATCGGTAGCGGCACACGGGACCTGGGTCCATACAACTATGACCCGGTAGCGCCCAATGTGATCTCATTCGCTGCGACTTCGCCTACCAACCGGCCGGATATACCGATAACGTCGTTCGCCGCCAGCGATAATGCCGCCGTAGCTGCTTACCTGATAACTACCTCATCCACCAGGCCTGGTTCGGGGAGCGCTGGATGGAGCAGCTCAGCGCCATCGAGCTATCACGTCGATGCCAGCGGCACCTATACGCTCTACCCATGGGTCAAGGACGCCGCGGGCAACGTCTCAGAAGCGTACAGCTCACCGGCGACTGTCATCGTCAACATTTCGTCAGAAGCACAGATCCTGCAGGTGCCTTCGGAATACGGAACGATCCAGGCGGCGATCGACGCCGCGAGTAACGGAGATACAGTCCTGGTCGCTGACGGCGTCTACGACGAGAACATCACCTTCAGGGGCAAGGCGATAACCGTGCAGTCAGTGAACGGCGCAGGCAGCACGGCCATCCAGGGCACCGGCGTCAACAGCCCGGTCGTCACCTTCGCCAGTGGTGAGACCGCGAACGCCGTGCTCGACGGCTTCGTGATCGACAACCAGGCGGCCGCAGGCAACCTGACCCGCGGCATCTACATAGCCGGCAACTCGTCTCCTTCGATCCGCAACTGCACGATCAATGGAAACTACAGTTCAGCCAACGGCTCTGGAGTCTACATCACCGGAGCGACTTCAACCGTCACGCTGACGGATACAAATGTGACCGGCAATTCGACCACGATGAGCGGCGGCGGCATCTGGAGTAATTCGCCGCTCTCGATAAGCCGCGGTAGCGTCAGCGATAACGCCGCCCTTAACACGGCGTCAGCTGGCGGTGGCCTGTATCTCTCAGGCAGCGCGGTCATGACGATCTCCGGAACTTCGATCAGCGAGAACTCAGCCCAGTGGGGCGGCGGCGTGTACAGCAGCGGACCGAAGCTGACCGTGACCGGTAGCTACATCGAGGGCAATTATGCTACCCACTACTCTGGCGGTGGACTCAGCCTCAGTGGTGGCGCTGCATCGGCTGCATACATCAGCGACAGCTACATCCGGGGGAACAGCGCCCAGAGCGATGGTGGCGGCGTCTGGATCAGCAGCACTACGAAAACGACGATCACCAACTGCATCATCTCCGGGAACAGCGCAGCCGGAACGGGCACGACCAGTTATGGTGGCGGTGTGTTCGGCAGCACCCTGACAACCGTGATCAACTCCACCATCGGCGGAAACTACTCCGGAAAATACGGAGGTGGATACAGTGGCGGCGGAACAATCACGAATTCCATCATATATGGCAACTCGGCTACTACCGGCCTGCAGATAACCGGTTCGCCGACAGTCAGCTACTCCGACATCCAGGGGGGTTTCACGGGGGCAGCAAACGCCAATTACGATCCTCAGTTCGTCGAGATCCGATCTTATACTGAGGCGCCGACCTCCACCGGTAACTATCATCTGCAGCAGGGTTCCCTGTGCAGGGATGCGGCCAGCGCCCAATACGCGCCTGCCAGCGACATCGATGGCGATGTCAGGCCTCAGGGAGCAGCGCCTGATATGGGCGCCGATGAGCTAACCTACTGCGCTGGTTCCAAACCACCTCTGGCGTTGAGCACAACAAGTGCCTACTGGGGTTCGTACAGCGACTATCTGATAAGGAAACTAAGTGTCGATTTCAACGTGAGGAATGAGGGCGTCGACCCAGCCAATGCCGTGCAGGTCAATATCTATACGGGAACGGCAGGCGTTGTCGGGATCGGTGACCTTCCAGTCTCACTGGGGACGATAGATGGGGGCTCCTCCAAACCGCTGACTCTCTTCTACAGCGTGCCCTATAATGTCAATGCATTCCGAACCACAGTCTACTTCTCCGCGGAGGACGCCTGCGGTAGCACCTATGAATACCCGGGACCTTATTCTGGCGCCTGATAACTGAGTAAACCCGGGAAAAAACGGCCCCCGTCCGGGGGCCGTTTTTTTGTGCCGTGTCGCCTGCGATTCCCAACCGCCTGGCCTACATGAACTCATCCGCTCCCATGTCATAGCCCAGTCCCTGCGGTCTGGAGTTTCCATCGATGTCACTTCCAGGAGCTCCCGCGGCCGTGCCTGCATCGACGGCCAGTGATGTGATCAAGCTCAGGTGGTAATCGCCAGCAGTAGTCGGATTCCCCAGGGTCGCCTGTACCAGGCTCACGAACAGCGGATCGGAATTGATGTTACCAGTGCCAGCGAATCCGCCCTGGATATCGGTGTAAGTCACAGTCGGCGTACCGTATATCTGTGCGCCCGAAGTGCCCGCCGTGTTGCCCCAGATGATGCTGTTGGTGATGGTGCCTGCTCCATAAGTGCCGCCGCCGTTACGCCTGGCGTAATTGCCTGCGAATGTACAGTTCATGATGTTCATGGTGGAACCGTTGTTGTTGATACCGGCACCATCACTATAGGTGTAGCCGTCAGCGGTGTTGCCACTGATTATGCAGTTTGTAAGCGAGACCTGCGCCGTGCTGGCTATGTATATCCCGCCGCCATACTGGGCGACGTCGTTGCCACGGATGTTCGCTCCGGAGACGTTGACAGTCGTGCCTGCCCCGGTAGCGAAGATGGCGCCGCCGGAGGTCGAACCTGCGATGTTGCTGTTGAGGCTGCCAGCGCTGAACGTCAGGTCCGCGTCACCGGATACATAGATGCCGCCACCGCCCGCGCTGCTGGCGCTGTTCGAAGTGAAGTCGGTGCTTGTGATCGTGGTGGTCGCCGCGGCTCCGGTCAGGTAGAGGCCGGCGCCATTCTGCCCCGCGGCGCTGACAGTATTGTTCCTGATCGTGCTGCCGGATATCGAGAGCGGCGAACCGCTGCTGAAGATGCCGCCGCCAGCCTGCACCGAGGTGTTGTTGTTTATCGTGGTGCCTGAGATGGCGGTGGTCACAGTCTTGCTGGTAAGGTACATACCCGGTCCACTGAGGCCCGCCTGGTTATAGCTGATGTAACTGCCTGTTATCGACAACGCGCCGCCGGTGCCGGTCGCATATATGCCACCGCCATGGCTGCTGGCCACGTTGTAACTTATCGTACTGCCGGATATCGACAGTCCGCTGCCGCCGGTCAGATATATGCCGCCGGCGTTGCCAGCGCTGTTATTCGGACTGGTGACCGTACCGATCGTAGAGTTCTCGATCGTTGCGCCACCGGCACTGATATAGATTCCAGCGCCATTCTGCCCCGAGGAGATCAGGTTGCCTTCGATCACAGAGTCGCTGATGGTCGGGCTGGAGCTGGCGGTTATCGAGATACCTCTGGACGACGTGCCTGCGGCAGCCTGGTTATCGATTGTGAACCCGTCGAGCACCGCGCTCGAAGTCTCGCCGCCAGCGAAGGTGACGACAGCGCTGTTTCCGCCGGCTCCCTGGATCTTCGTCGCGGCAGCACCACTGACAGACTCCACAGTGATGTCCTTGCCCAAGAAGTTGATGTTTTCGCTGTAGGTGCCGCTCGATACCTGGATGGTATCGCCATCGATCGTGCCGGTATCGCTGATGGCTCCCTGGATGGTGGTGAAGTCGCAACCGGTGGTACAGACGGTTATGCCGCCGCCGGAAGCTGCAACCGTCGTATATGCGAACTGATAACTCGAAGCCATGGGATTGCCGCTGGCGTCGGTCACGGCTGTCGAGACAGTTACCGTGTATACGGTATTGTTGCTCTGGCCGCTCGTACTAAAGACCGCCGCTCGTACTAAAGACCGCCTGGTCGCCGGAGCAGCTCGAGAGCGCCCAGCCGCCGGAGCTGATGGTGATGTTGGTGGTGTTCACGGTCGAACAGTCGACGTCTTCGCTGAAATCGATAGTGACGGTCCCGTCCAGGGCGACGCCGGTGGCGCCGTTTGCAGGCAGGGATGAATCGACAGTCGGCGGGGTTGTGTCCACCAGGACCGTGCGTGGAGTCGCGAACACGGACGAGACGTTGCCAGCGGCGTCCTTTGCCCATGGATAAAGTGTGTAGGTGCCGTCAGAAGCTACTGTGTTGGTGGAAGGAGCAGATCCGGACCAGCCGCCGCCACCAGCTGCAGGCGGAGTGGCAGAAGTCGTTATCTGATAGCCGGTCACGGCGATGTTATCAGTCGCGGAGAACGAACTGATTGGTATATCCAGGCTGTTTGAAGGCGTCGTCGCCGTGAAGGAAGTAACGCTCGGGGCGCTGCCGTCATAATAGTATGGGCCGTAGTCCACGGCGCTGCCAGCAGCGTCATCGGCGTTATAAGACTTCACGTGCAGGTACCACGAGCCGCTTGAGGTTGAGGTCCTGGTGAGCGTCCCGGAGCTCCACTGGGTCTCGGTGTCGGTGAAGCTGTGGGTCGGTGACTGATCCCAGCTGTAGCGGTAGTACTGAACCCCGCCCGGGCCGAAGCCGGCGATGTTGGTGAAGGTGACATCAGCTGTCGCGTACCAGGTGGAGGTGGTCTTGTCGGCAGTCAGGCTCGGGGCAGCAGGGAGTGTGTAGATGGATGCTGAGGAACTGGCGACCGAGTCGCCGGCGCCGTTATAAGCGTGTACATGCCTGGTGTAACTTGTGTTAGCGGC